>JAJYFX010000112.1:0-2002 GCA_021785315.1 Actinomycetes bacterium
TGATGACTGCCACATCGTGTGCTGGATCGGTGCCAACAACCGAGGCGTTATAAAGCTTCGTCTGGTTGAATAGTTGGACTTTGATCGTGGATGCGTTCGCGATGACGTGGTTATTGGTCAGGACTTCACCGTTGGAGGTCATGATCATGCCAGTCCCAGCTGCTTGAAACTGCTGAGTTCCACCGAAGAATCCGCCTTGGGTCACGGTCCCGGTGGTCTGAATATCAACGACCGCTGGTTCGACCTTAGAAAGTATGCCTTGGATATCCGTGGGAGTGGCAGTAGCTGCAGGATTATTTATAGTCGGTGACGCTGGTTGGCTGTTGGATGAACTCAGCTTGGCTACCACCGCACCAGCTGAGCCTCCAAGTACCAAAGAAATAGCTGCGGCAGCTATGACTGCTTTCGAGAGAGGAGAGAGCGGCTTTCGTCGCTTAGAGATTTTTTTCGTCTTGGGGGCGCCATTCCCGGAACCTGAGAGGGGGTAGTCAGGTGCCGGGAATGGCTTGGGGGTAGAATCTTCAAACTCGGCATTTTGTTCGCCGGGTTGATGCATTTCTTGTGTGGTATTGCCAGGAGTTTCGTCATCAGCAGCAGAACTGCTGGCGACCACCGCGTCTGTTTCGATGGTATTCCCTGTCTCAATTTGACCTGATGGTTGGGTCACATCTGCTTCTGCTTCGTTGTTAAGACCATCTGAGCCGAGAAAACTCCCATTGCCTGTCTCAGGGGTTTCTGGATTCTCGTCTCGTTGCCTGTCGTTCGTGTCCACTTTTTATCACCCGCTATTGATACGATCCGATGTTTGCTCTGAATACATCTTGCACTGTGAAGCTTTGAGAATTCTGGGGAAGCTCTGAGTATCTTTTAAAACCTTTACAAAGTTAAGCGACAAGCTGCCTGATATATTCCGCGCGCATGGCAAGATGGAATGGTTGGCTTAGAACAGATAGGGATCGGCAGGGTTGGATTCAATGGCTATGCGGGAAGAATGTAAGCACTTTCAGAGCAGGACCTATCCTTCAGGCGATGTAGCTCGATTTTGCGAATTGGACCTCGCCCCTGAGGCGCCATGGCGTTGTCCGGCTGACTGTCCGAAATATGAACGCAGGCTGGCTGACGTGGCATGGGTGCACGGGTCGCTGATTCCACCGAAGATTGAAGAGGAGCCCGAAGGCAATTCGGAAGATATTTCCAAGGTGCTCCGCGATGCCGAATCTGTGGTTGATTCTGTGTTGCCACAGGTTCTCGACGACGTTATAGGCGATGAAAGGAAATCAAAACGAGGGCTGTTTTCTCGTTGGAGAAAGTCCTAATTGCCAGTGAATTTTGGCGGGCGCTTCTCCACGAATGCTGTTACTGCCTCCGATAGATCGTGCGAGCCAAGTTGAGGCAGGCTCAGCTCAGCCACCAGCTTCAGCTGTTTTGCGATTTCCTGGTCATATAGGCTTCTCAGTACTTCTTTGACGCCTTGAGTCGCCGTAGGTGAATTAGCTGCTATTTCAAGTGCTAAAGATACAGCTCTGTTCATAAGTTCGACTTTGTCTCGGCAAACGTAGTTGACAAGCCCGATCTCATGTGCGGTGACTGCCGAGATATCTCGACCCGTGAAGGCAAGTTCCGCGAGATGGCCATGGCTTATTATCGAGGGCAGCCTTTGCAGCGAACCAAGGTCGGCTATCATCGCCAACTTAGTTTCTCGTAAGGAAAATACCGCGTCTGCGGAACAGAGTCGCAGGTCTGCGTAGGAGGCCAAATCGAGTCCTCCGCCGATGCAGTGGCCGTTCACTGCAGCGATCACCGGCTTGCGACAGGTCGCCAAGGAGCTGGTGGCTTTCTGAAGTCGCTCAATTGTAGCAAGGGCTTGTGTCGGGTCGCCAGTATCGCCTCCGGTGAGAAGATCCTGTAACTCCATGAGGTCAAGACCTGTTGAGAAATGTCTCGAATTTGAGGCAACAATAATGACCCTTACGTCCGCATTGTCGTCCAGTTCTGATATCTT
>JAJYFX010000112.1:2012-6452 GCA_021785315.1 Actinomycetes bacterium
GTTGAGCAAAAAATGCAGATCCCATGGCGTTTGATTTGTCGGCGCGGGATAACCAGAGGTACCCGATATTTGCCTTTACCTCTGTGAACATGACTTGCGGTGCAGTAGGTTCCACACTGTGACTATAGCGCTATTTTCTCTAGGATCTAATAAATTTAGGATAAATGGGAGCGGACAAATTGGATTTGTGAGCTAATGAAGGTATTTAATAACATCTAGGTGTTAGAAATTCACCTTGTTGCAGTAGAATTTATTTTTGAAATCTGAAAAACTTTTTACGTTTTGCGGCACCTAAGGAGTAACAATTCAACTTTCAAGCACGTGGACTGAAAGTCTTGATAATTCTGTTTCAAACAGCAACCAGTCCCAACGTTTTAGCGATCTAAGGGCGCGTGTTGATTCGTTGGAGATGCCAACGTCCGCTATTGAGGAATGGCGATACTCGGATATCGATGAACTCGACCTGTCAAAATATGCGGTTTTCGCAAATACGGGTATTTCCGCAGAGTTGGACTCCGCGCTGGCTGGTCCGATCCTGGAGGAGAACCGGAACGCTTTAATTATCAAGACTTACAATGGCATCATCGACCCTGGCTTTGCGCCGCCGAAGGGAATCACCTTAGGCGCGACAGACCCTGAGGATATTTCACATGATTTTTCAGCTGCAGATGTATTTTCATACCTAAATGCATTGCTGGCTAGTCCGGTTACGCTCACGATTGGTGCCGACTACGATTCGAGCCGACCTGTGGTTGTGATGAGATATCTTGACGCCAGTGAGGCTGCAGTATTTCCAAATTTGTGTCTGAAATTGGAATCGAACGTCAGTGTCCAGGTAGTCGAGATACTTGCGTCTCCGCCTGAAGCGGATCTCCTTGCGATACCGGTCACCAAGATCTTTCAGGAAGATGACTCTGAGCTTGAGTATCTGTTAGTCCAGGATCTGGGTCCACGCTGCGTTATGATTGGGCATCAGGCTTCAAGGCTCATGTCGCGAGCAAAATTGCGATCAATGTCGTTAGTTGCAGGAGGCAGCTACTCCCGTCTCTTTACTACCTCGACAATTGCGGGTCAAGGGGCAGATTCCAATCTTAATGCCGCATATTTTGGTTCCCGCAGCCAGGTTCTAGACTTCCGAACCCTTCAGGAACACATTGCCAAGAATGGTCGGAGTGAGCTTTATTTTAAGGGCGCTGGAGCGAACGAGTCCCACCTTGTTTATTCGGGGCTAATCAAGGTTGACAAGGGCGCAACATCCACTGATGCCTTCCAAACGAACAAGAACCTGGTTCTTTCAGAAGGCGCCCGTGCAGACTCGGTTCCTAATCTCGACATTCAGGAGAATGACGTGAGGTGCAGCCATGCTTCTTCAGTGGGTCCGATCGATGAGGACCAGCAGTATTATTTGGAAAGCCGTGGGATAAGGCCAGAAATTGTTCAAAGACTTATTGTCTCAGGGTTTTTTGCCGAGATGGCCGTCAGGTCGAAAATCATCGGGGTAAGGAGTATTCTTGCGGCACTGGCTGCGAGGAAGTGGAAGGAATTTCAGAAGTGAGTAAAACGGTTGACCTTTGCGCCAAGGATGAGGTGGAGAGCGGGTCCGTGCGGAAGTTTGCGGTGGACGGCCATGAGATAGCTGTGGTTCGTATCGAAGATGAATTTTATGCAATCGGCGACCGCTGCAGCCACGCAAATTATTCCCTTTCCGAGGGCGAAGTCTTTCTGGAGGAAAAGGAGCTTGAATGCTGGAAGCATGGCTCGACCTTTTCGCTCGCAACTGGAAAGCCGACCTGCTTGCCAGCCACGAAAGCCGTGCCTGTTTACGATATTGCGATCGAGGGCGACAGAGTGTTGGTGGTGATAGATTGAGCCAGGTTCATGTTTTGAGGATAGAGAATCTTCACGCAAACGTTGGGCAGAAGGAGATCCTCCGAGGAATAGATCTTGAACTGAAAAGCGGAGAAGTCCATGCCATCATGGGCCCCAATGGTTCCGGAAAGTCTACGTTATCGCACGTCCTGATGGGTAAGCCCGGATATGAAGTCACTGGTGGCTCGATCTACCTGGATGATGCCGATCTCTTATCTTTATCCGCATGGGAGCGGGCGGAGGCAGGCCTGTTTCTGGTTTCACAGTATCCGGTCGAAGTTCCGGGCGTGTCTTTGGAAGAAGCACTGGATGCCGCGTTCGAGACCCAGTCCAGAGATTCAAGCAATTTGCATCAAGATATTTTGGCTGAGGCAAACCGTTTGGGATTTCCACTTGAACTCCTAGGACGGTCACTGAATGTTGATTTTTCCGGAGGCGAGAAAAAGCGAAATGAAATGGTCCAGCTCGCTGTGCTTCGGCCGAGGTTTGCAGTGCTCGATGAAATTGACTCAGGGCTGGACATAGATGCATTGAGGGATGTCTCAAAAAGAGTTGAGGAAGCCACCAATGACGACCAATTGGGAGTTTTGGCGATCACTCACTACTCGAGACTGTTAAAGGAACTACGTCCTGATCGTGTCCACGTCCTGGTTCGCGGAGAGATCGTGACTTCAGGCGGTCCGGAGCTTGCCTCGCAACTCGAAAAAACCGGATATGCCGAATTCGGCGTCGAGGAGCCTGTCGCGATGGATGGAAGCAGCATTTTCAGCACTTCTCGATAAAAAGTGACTTTTTTCACTAAATTTTCAATTTGGAGTGTGAAATAGTTCACGTCTTGTATATAGTGTAGGAAGAAGGACGGCGGCTGAGGGGGTAAGGCGGCTGTCAAGGATTTTGCGGAGGGGGCGTCGCTTTCGCGACGATATTGTGATACTGGGTCGGGCAACGCCTGGCTCAGTATCCTTGTTTAATAAGCTATTTTTAGATTGATGGCTGAGCTGGCTGTTTAGCAGGGCACCGAAAAGTTCGCGTCGGCAAATCCCTCCAAGGCTTTCTCGGTTAGCGTTATATCAGCTGCGATTGCAAGGTCTCAACCCACAGAGAACGAGCGGCCATTTCGAATCACGATTTTCAGAGCCAGGATTGCACATTTCGCGAACATGGTGAAGAGGCAACGGTTACGAGCTGCGGTCTTTTGTCCGGGCTTGGTTTGGCGGGTGCATTATTCGATGCACTGAACTAATCTCGGTCGGCGGCTCAGGCGCTGCTATATCTTTTTTGGTGGATGGAAACTAAAGTTACTGTTTAATTGCTGAGCGCATATGGAGAGATGGTAGATGAGAGTCCTTGTAATTGAAGACGAAATTCGTTTGGGCGAGGCGCTTAAAAGAGGCCTGGAGGCCGAAGGCTTTGCTGTTGATGTTATCCATAATGGCACTGAGGGACTTTGGATGGCAACCGAAAACCCCTACGATTTGATTCTTCTCGACATTATGCTCCCGGGGACAAATGGGTTCAAAATTTGCGGGACCCTTAGGGAGCGCGAAGTATGGACTCCTATTCTGATGCTAACAGCTAAGGACGGAGAGCTGGACGAAGCGGAATCTCTCGATACGGGCGCTGACGATTTTCTTTCCAAGCCCTTTTCCTTTACGGTACTTTTGGCAAGGATGCGGGCTCTGTTAAGAAGAGGCGCCAAGGAAAGACCAGCAGTGCTCACAGCCGGAGATCTTCACCTCGATCCCGCAAGCCATTCAGTAACTCGAGGAGATGTCGATATAGTGCTTACCTCGAGGGAGTTCTCGCTTCTTGAATTGCTTATGCGCAGAAAGGGTGAGGTTCTAACGAAAAAGGTAATTCTTGAGCATGTGTGGGATTACGACTTCGAAGGCGATTCGAATATCGTCGAGGTATACATAGGCTACCTGCGCAAGAAGATTGGAACTCCCTTCGACAAGAGGGTTATTCGAACAATTCGTGGAGTTGGCTACCTTTTAGAGGAGAATGGTGGCTAAGTAAGTGGCTTTAAAGGAGGGACAAAGGAATTACTTCTGGTTCCATCGGTGGCTTTATTCTGTCCGCTTCAAGATCACGCTTGTCTCCGTGGTGGTTGTCGGGGTCGCTCTCTTTGGCGCTTCCCAAGTTCTGCTGACAACGCTTAGGTCGCAGTTACAGAGTTCGGTCGTCAGTCAAACCAAAACTCAAGAAGCTGCGGTGGTTTCCCTGTTGAGTTCGGGCTCCATATCGAACCCGCTACCCCTGCCAAGAAGCGAAATTGCAGTCCAGGTGATTGATTCGCATAATAACGTTGTTGCCTCAACCTCGGGCATTGTTGGGCAAAGCTCCGCGGTTGCATCGTTTGAGAGTCCCAAGACGGCTGTATCTTTCGTTTCGGTGCCCAAGTGGATGTCAGTCGGGGATTCTGATGAATTCAATAAGCGCGCTGTGATGGTCACTTCGACTGTCGGCGCCCCAGGTGGTATGAACTTATCGGTTACCAATGCGCAATCTGACATCACACTGAATCTCAGTCCTACCTCGTCTGATTCTCAAAGCGCCCAGACATCTGGT
>JAJYFX010000113.1 GCA_021785315.1 Actinomycetes bacterium
ATTGGCCTCTCGCGTGAGCGGAATACTCATCGCCGTCTCCTCTGCGACTAGATCCCCCCACATCCGTGACACTTCGATATAGCGTTTCGAAAGTCTTTGAGTCGGGAACACCGGGCTGTATCTACCGGATCTGCGGGATTCGAAGGTAAATACCGACAACATGGCGGCAAATTCGGGTACCGTTAGGCCGTTGAATATCCCATTCTCCAAAGCCAGATTTACCAGAAGATCGCACTCGTGGTAGAGTCGCGCAAGCCTCATGCCAGAACGCGTAAGCTGCCAGCCGTCAAGCATTCCACGGCCCGACAGTATTGCCAATACCCTGTCGAACTGCCTTGCCAAGGACTCGGAGTTCGATTTAATCTTTGTCTTGGTGCCCGCAATGCGGGTTTCGAGCCGAGCAAGCTGCTTCGCAGCAGTGACATGATCGTTGAAATACGGACACTTCGAGAGGGCCCGCTCCAGCAGTTCCCACTCCCTGCGCTTAAGCGTCACTTCGCGAAGACTGGCCCTTGATGGCGCCGAGGCGATCAACCGCTCCGACATGGACAGATCCGGCAGATCGCATTCTTTGAGCGACCGGGCCAGATAATCCGTGAAATCCTGCGAATGAGGATCAAAGGGTGCCTTAACCGGTATATGTGCGACCGACTCCGGCGGAAAAGCGAAATCTGTACCTGCAAAACTATGCCGAAAACCCATAGTATCCACCAGCCCGACAGCGATCCGTCCATTTTTTCTGCGGGAAGTCCAAGCAACCGCGGCTCTGGTCATTTGAGCCGAATCTTCCGATTCAAGCGCCAATACATCGCCTGGACTCAACTGCTCCAGAGTCGACAGAACTTCGCGGGACGTTCCAGCCTTCTTGGAAGCCGGCATCCTGTCTGTGACACCCATCCTCAGCGCATGATTTAACTCAAGATATCGAAGTATGCTGCCTAACTCGCAGCTCGCCTTGGACTCGAGCAGCGCTCTTTGGTTTTTGAGCTTGGATAATTCAGCCTCCAAATGAACGATCTCGGCATCGGAACGGTATTGCGCGAACGAAAGATTCAAAAGATGATGCGCAGTCTCGGGGGTAAATCCTTCAACGAGATTGGCAGCCATGTTGTAGGTTGGCCGAAAAGATGAAGAGAGCGGATAAGACCGGTTTGTGGCTAGCGATGCCACTTGCGTAAACGGCACCATCGGAGACCATAACACAGCACAATAGCCAACGTCGTCAATGCCCCGCCTACCAGCCCTGCCAGCTAACTGCGTATACTCCCCAGGAGAAAGCTGCTCGTGACGATCGCCATTGAACTTGGTCAGCTTTTCGATGATCACTGACTTGGCAGGCATGTTGATTCCGAGCGAGAGCGTCTCGGTGGCGAACACGACCCTGGCCAAGGAGCGGGCAAAACACGCTTCCACGATTTCTTTGAACGGTGGAACCATCCCTGCATGGTGCGAGGCAATGCCGGATTCAAGCGCTTCCAGCCATTCGGCATAGCCCAGAGCCTGCAGATCCTCATCGCTGAGCGCCTGAACCTTCGACTCCGCTATCTCTCGGATCATAGCCCTTTCTGAGGGGCTGGTTAGACGGATACCGGCATAGAGGCATTGCCGCACTGCCTCATTACAGCCATTTCTAGAAAAAATGAAATAGATCGCCGGCAACAGTCCCCACTCTTGAAACTCTTCTACAACCTCGACCCGTCTTGGGGCAAAATATCGGACTCTTCGTTTAGATCTCGACGAATAGCCACTGATTCCGGGTCCATCAAAATGGGAGCCTGCCGGATTAATTCGCCCGTCCATCTCGGTAGGGATCATCAAAATCGAATCCGATCTACGCTCTCCGACAAGGTAATAATGATGCAGCTCGACCGGGCGTTTCTCTTCTATGATTGCCGCGGTAGATCCCCTAACGGTACCGATCCACTCGGCAAACTCCTCAGCGTTAGACACAGTGGCTGAAAGACATACGAGGTCGACCTCAGGCGGCAAATGAATGATCACCTCCTCCCAAACCGCGCCACGATAGGGATTCTGGAGGTAATGCACTTCGTCTAGAACCACATACTCCAGTTCGAGGAGATCCCGCGACGACGAGTAGATCATGTTCCTTAGAACTTCAGTGGTCATGACAACCACGTTGGCATCAGGCCTAATAACGTTGTCGCCAGTCAGAAGCCCGACTTTGTCAGAGCCATAGATTTCGCAAAATTCCAAATACTTCTGATTGGAAAGAGCCTTTAGAGGGGTGGTGTAAAATACTCTCCGGCTATGGCTCAGGGCCCTTTCTATCGCAAAGCGGGCGACGATGGTCTTGCCGGATCCAGTCGGAGCCGCCACTAAAACCGATTCTCCACGTTCCAGCGCGGCTATTGCTTTGTTCTGAAACTCGTCAAGCTCGAAACCTATCCGCCTGACAAAGTCTTGTTGGACTGACATGATCTTCCGCTTGTAGTCGTTGAACACATTCTAGTACAGATATGACGGCTGCTTTTGATATTGCCTAAGCTATTGCGGCCGACGATGCCTTCTTTCTCGACCGTAAAATGATTCTTCCCACCACAATTGCAATCTCGTAAAACAACACCATCGGCAGCGCCATTGCGAACAAGGAAAAGGGGTCAGACGAGGGTATGAATATCGCGTCTGCAGCAAATATGATCACAATCGCCCAGCGTCTAAATTCACTCAGCCGCTTTGGAGTGACCACGCCTGCAATTTCCAGTGACACCAGCAGCACCGGAAACTCGAACGCAACCCCAAAGGCCACCATCAACAGAAGGATCAGGTTGAGATAGCTCGAAGGACTGTAAATCTCAGTAAGATGCGGGCCCGCCGCACCGGAGAGAAATCTGAGCGCATGAGGAAATGTCAGGTAGGCGATATATGCCCCAAACGCAAAAAGCAGCACCGAGACAACAACAAACGGCACCGCATACTTCTTCTCGTTCCTGCGTAGTCCGGGCGTGATAAACCGCCACAGCTCCCACAAGATGATCGGAAGAGCCAGCGCAATTCCACCGAAAATCGAAATCTTTATCCTTAGCGCGAACCCGTCAAGCGGACCAGTTACATAAAGAGAGCAGTGGCCAGGACCGACTATCGAGCAGTACGGGGTAAGAAAGAAATCGAGTATGCGGTTGTAGACCAGATACGCCAGGATGGATGTTACAAGCACTGAGCTGAGGATTATGACCAGGCGCCTCCTGAGTTCTGCCAAGTGCTCGATCAGGCTCATCTCTGATGGCCTTGACCTGTGCCTAAACCTCCTAAGAACTTTCAACATAAAATCAATTCAGCCTAGGATCTCCGTGCCCGAAGCCACTTTCACCCTCGCTCAAGCCCCAGCCCTGGAATTCGGTATGTTCCGTATTCTGGGAAGATCTCCAATCCTCACCTTTTGTCGGCTCAGGCGTGCCCTGAGATGTCGCCGCAGGCGTACCTTCCCCATTTTGCTGCTGGTCGCCGGTGTTTTGGAAAATCGAGGGAATAATTCCCCCTACGCCCGAAGATGCCGACTTCAGGACATCGGTGAACGGCGACGCAACGCTGTTCATTTGATTCACCGCTCCGTTGATCTCAGCTTGCAGTCGACTCCGAACGCGCTGGAATTCGCCCCACCAAGCGCCAGCCTGCTTGGTAAATCCAGGAAGCTTTTCCGGTCCAAGAACAACCAGTGCAACTATTAGAACTATTGCAATTTTCGTCGGGTCTAAGTTGCCCACAATTTAGATAGTACCGTCAGCGCGGGAAATCATGGCACAATACACGCAAGAGCACACCTGAGTAGCTATCCAAATACCTTGAATGAGCTCAGTGGCCAGTACCTAAGGACCACCCTCCCCACGATTAACTTCTCAGATATCGGACCAAAATATCTCGAATCCTCAGAATCTCCTCGATTATCTCCCATAACCCATAGCTCTCCGGGCGGGATCTTTTGCGGTGAAACCCCAGATGTAACTGTCCCAGGCGGTAAATACGGCTCGTTAAGCGGACTTCCGTTCACGTACAATTTGCCATTTGCTGATGACACTGTGTCGCCCGGCAAACCAACGACCCTCTTGACGAGATCTTTTATCGCCGGATTAAAGTTGTCATTTGGAGGCGTCTTGAAAACAATAATGTCTCCCCGATGAACCGGATGAAAATCATATGCGAGCTCATTGACAAGAACGCGATTACCGACCTTCAGCGTAGGGATCATCGATCCACTCGGTATATAAAATGACTGAAAAACGTAGCTGCGAATTGCAAACCCGAAAACCAATGCAACCAGCAGAATAAGCACCGTATCTCTAATGTTCCTTTTGGCATTTCGTGATAATGCTCGTGACGACGCAGAATCAGAACCAACCGAAGGTCCCTGTTCTCCCAATCCTTCTAAACCTTCCTAAAGACTTTCAATTAGCCTGTCCACACGCTCATCTTCCGACTTGAACGGATCCTTCAACAGCACTGTGCGCTGAGCCTGGTCATTCAACTTCAGATGAACCCAGTCAACCGTGAAATCGCGTTTCTTTTCCTTCGCCTTGGCAATAAATTCCCCGCGGAGCTTGGCCCTGGTGGTTGGCGGAGGATTGTTAGCAGCATAGTCGATTGCTTGATCAGTCACGATGCGCTCCACCATCCCATGGCTCTGCAGCTTGTAGAAGACGCCACGCGACGTGTTCACGTCGTGGTACTGGAGGTCCAGCAGTGAAAGCTGAGGATCGGCCAAAGAAAGATCGTGCCTGCTACGATAAGCCTCGATCAGATTGTGCTTTATCACCCAGTCGCATTCGCGATCCAGCGAAAGCGGATCCTTCGCGATTCCTTGAAGCACGTGCTCCCACATCTCTAGCGCTGTTTCCTCCTCCGGAGGAAGGCCCTTCTGATCACAGTATTTTCGGGCCTTCTCGCAGTACTCCTGCTGGATATCCAGAGCGGAAAGCTCCCGGCCGTTGGCGAGCCTAACTTTGCGTTCACAGGTTACGTCATGACTTATTTCGCGGATTGCCCTAATGGAGTTCTCCAAACTCAGGTCCCTAAGAACAAAACCTGGATCCTCGAGAATCCTCAGCATGATTGCAGTTGTGCCAACCTTGAGGAAGGTGGCATATTCGCTCATATTCGAGTCGCCGACAATGACATGGAGCCTGCGGTACTTTTCCGAGTCGGCATGAGGCTCATCGCGTGTGTTGATAATAGGCCTCGACCTGGTGGTGGCCGAAGATATCCCCTCCCAAATATGCTCCGCTCTTTGCGAGATGCAGTAGATGGGTCCGCGTGCCGTCTGGAGCACCTTGCCTGCTCCGGCATAGATCTGGCGAGAAACTAAAAATGGTATTAGCACTTCTGCGTAGCGGGAGAATTCGTCCGTACGGGTTGTGAGATAGTTTTCGTGGCATCCGTAGGAGTTGCCCGCCGAGTCAGTGTTGTTCTTGAAGAGAAAGATGGAGCCTTTAATGCCCTCCTCCCGCATCCTCACCTCGGCCGACGCGACAAGACTTTCAAGAATCCTCTCTCCGGCCTTATCGTGGGTCACGACGTCTCGCAGGGAATCGCATTCAGGCGTAGCGTATTCAGGGTGGGATCCGACATCAAGATAGAGTCTCGCACCGTTCTCCAGAAACACATTGCTGGAGCGTCCCCAACTTACCACCCGTCTGAAGAGATACCGGGCCACTTCGTCCGGCGAAAGACGCCTCTGGCCCCTTAGGGTACACGTGACGCCGTATTCGTTCTCTAATCCAAAAATACGGCGCTCAAGAGTCACCTATGTTCCATCCTTTTTCGCGCTTAGCAGGCTCTCCAAAGCAGAGAACCCCATGCGGTCGAAAGTCCTGCGACCATTTTTCTTACTCAGCACTGCCACTTCCAGGTCGCGGGAGCCCAGATTCCTTTCCGGACCGCCCAGAGCGCTGATAGCGGCTTTCAAAGACTCCTTGAGCGACCAGTCGGGGCGAAACGATGCTCCAAAGCGCTCTGAGATCGATTCAGAATCCCCTCCGAGGACGGTGAATCGGCTCTCGTCCATCACGGTGCCATCATAAAGAATATGGAATAACTGGCTGGGAAGCTCATCAATTCCGAGCTCTGCAACGAGGATCTCCACCTCAAGCGGTTTCATTTCATGTGTGAAAACCTGGCCAAGATATTGCGCATAGACGTTCGCCAGCGACCTTGCATCGACATCGTCGCGCGAATATGTAAATCCTTTGGTATCGGCATGACGAATTCCTGCGACTCTGAGCTGATCGAATTCGTTGTACTTGCCTACGCCGGCAAAAGCAATCCGGTCGTAAATCTCAGAAATCTTGTGAAGGGATCTGGAAGGATTCTCGGCGGCCAGCAAGATGCCATCTTTATAGATGGTGCAAATCAAAGATCTTCCTCTGGAAATCCCTTTTCGGGCATAATCCGCCCGATCTTTCATGACTTGCTCTGGCGCT
>JAJYFX010000114.1 GCA_021785315.1 Actinomycetes bacterium
CAGAAGACATTAATTATCTTATTACCGTGCTGCGTCTTATTCCCGAACTTGAGAGAAGCGGTGACTTAGCAGAGCATATTGCCCAACGGGCGCTCCTTGGAATCAGCAGTGAGATGACTCCCAGAAGCCGCGGAATCATCCAAGAAATGAGCGACGTCGGCACGCAGATGTGGCGGCTAGCCACCGATGCCTTCTGCGACAAGGACAACGAACTGGCGAGCACCCTCGATAGCCTGGATGACGAACTCGACGACCTGCACCTGTCTCTAATCGCTGAGATCGTTACCGGCACAATGTCAGTTGCGGTGATAATCGAAATGGCGATGCTAGCCAGGTTCTATGAAAGGTTCGGAGACCATGCCGTGAATATCGCGAGAGCCTGTGCTCAGTTTGCTCAACGCTAGGAGCCTCACGAAACTGTGACTACCCCTCAGGAGAGACCCACCGATCAAATATCCAAAAAGCAAAGTTCAAGAAAGTTTATTCCCGCCCGAACAACGTCGACCCAATCCGAATTAGGCGCGTTCAACGGATAATACAGTTTACTGGTAGCCTAGATGCGTTTTGGGGATCCAGATGTCTGCGAAAAGAATACTTGTTGGGGTTGACGACTCTCACGAGTCACAATTAGCTCTGGATTTTGCAATCGATCTTGGCCGATTGCTGAATGGGCAAGTAATCGCCTGCCACGCCATTGGGAAGCTCCCCAGATCACCAGACGGTCATCTCATGCAGCTTGAGACCTATCGCGCTTCGGTCATCCGCGCATTTGAAGAAGACTGGTGCCAGCTTCTCGATGAGTCGGGTCTGCATTCTCAAAAAATCATTGTCGATGGAGATCCCGTGAACACGCTTCTCACGATCGCCGATGAGGAAAAGGCCGATTTGATAGTCCTCGGGTCGAGACGCCACACCCTAGATTCACTGATTGGCTCCACAAGTCATCAACTTATTCAACATTCTCCCATTCCGGTTGTGGTAGTTCCACGAAAATCTAGCTAATATCCAATTACAGGAGGTGAAACGGCACATGACCGTAAATTCATCTCAATGTCCAGAGTGACTGATGCAACTTGAGGTAAGGAGCAGAGCTATGCAGATTAGAGAATTCAACAAAATCATCGTTGGTGTCGATGGTTCACCCAGCTCCAATGCTGCGCTCGAATGGGCCGCCCAAGAAGCAGAGATCCGTGGAGCCAAACTCGAACTCATCCACGCATGGAACTACCCAAACCTTGGCTACGGAGGCTACGTTGCCGTTCTCGAGGATTTCGAAAAAGATGCGGCTAACGTCCTTGATGAAGTGGTAGCGGCAACCCATGAAGCTCATCCAAATCTTCAGCTGGTGAGTTCGCTTCTGCAAGGGCCGACTGCGCAAACCATCATGGAACGAGCCAAGGAGGCAGACATGGTAGTCGTGGGATCCAGGGGCCGAGGCGGATTCAGCGGCCTTCTTCTGGGCTCGGTGGGACAGCAACTAGTTCATCACTGCCCCGTGCCCGTCGTCATTATCCACCTTGCTGAATGATCCACTCAGGCCTTGCTTGAGATCAGGCCGCGTACTCGGTGAGAGTGGCGCGTCGCAGTTTGCTTCCTTTTTGCGATAATTCATATTTGCCGCGTCGACTCTGGCGAACCGAGTGACAATCGGCGCACCGACTCTTTGCCCGCTAGGAGAAAACATTGAATTTGGGTCTAACAGGAAAAAAAGCGCTCGTCACTGGAGCATCCTCCGGACTTGGTCTCGGTGCGGCAAAATCTTTGATCGAAGAAGGAGCGAGGGTGGTTATTGCCTCGCGTTCCGAACAGAAACTCCAGGCCGCCACTCAGGCTCTTGGTCCTCAGGCGTCATACAAAGTCGTTGACCTGAGCGAGCCCAGCAATGCCAGGGGACTTGTGCAGGAAACTGCTGCTGAGCTCGGAGGTCTTGACATCCTGGTTTGCAACTCCGGCGGACCTAAAGCTGGCGGCTTTTACAACATCGAACTCGACGAATACCGTAAGGCTATCGACGTAAATATGCTGTCGTCCATCGAACTTTCCAGAGCAGCGGTGCCATATATGGAAAGCGCCAATTGGGGACGAATCGTCGCCATCACCTCTTTATGGGTGAGACAGCCCTCTCCAGGACTGATTCTTTCAAATGCTGCCAGAACGGGACTGACGGCCTTCTTCAAGACCATGGCTCAGGCAGTCGCCAGCAAAAATATTACGGCAAATACAATCCAACCGGGTTTCCACCAAACACAAAGGCTGACCGAACTAAATGGAGGCAATATCGCAGCGATTGCGAATCAGGTTCCCGCACGATCTCTTGGTTCTCCAGATGATTTTGGTGCCGTAATTGCTTTTTTGTGCTCCGAACAGGCGAAGTACATAACTGGCGTATCTCTGCCTGTGGATGGAGGCTTGTACGCAGGTCTCATGTAACAAACCTCGCCTCGAAACCTAAGGAGAAATTTTGATACGTCATGCGGTCATTTTCACCTGCAAGCCCGGAATACCCGAGCAAAGTATTTCCAATGCGATTGAAAGCGCAAAAAATGTCTTGCCCGGCATTCCCGTAGTCCGTTCTTTTACCATAGGCCGCGATTTGGGATTGCAGCCTGGCAAGTCGGGAGAAATAGCAGTTGTCGCAGACTTTGATTCGATCGAGGATTGGAGGACCTACTTAAGCCATGCAGTTCATCTGGACTATATAAAAAATGATCTGGCGCCGATTACAGATACAAGGATTTCAGTCCAGTTTGAAATCTAGATTCAGCAAATCTCTACTATGAGCTCACCCTCACTTGGATCGACGGAACACACCAGCCGACCCTCCAAGGTCAGCCGCTTCAACTCGTCCGCAGAATCCCGTCCTCTGGCGATTGATACTGATCTGCATTCAACACTTGTGCCCTCGATCTCCTGCCGCCATCGCGAATTGACCTCCCACATGCCGGTTAGAGCTGTCCGGTCTTGCAATACCTTCGCAATCTCATCTATCTCAGCTTTAAACTGATTCAAGATATTTGGCAGATAACCGTTTTCAACGAGAAATGGAACGACCATTGAGCCGGAGGATTTGCACACCCTTGTTGCATCCTTGAAACTTCCCGCCACCATACGCGAAATCATCGATTGCTCGCCTGAACCACGCACAAGGCTCACCAGCGCCAAGGCAATAAGATGCTCCAGGTGGGACGCTTTTGCGACCGCCTGGTCGTGTGTGCTGGAATCCATGACTCCAACGCGTGCATGCAAACCTGAGGTGATCAGCTGTATAAGCCGTAACAGGGCATCCGCCCTGCCATTACTTGCCACCGCACCAGGAGTAAGGATCCATGTCCTTTCCTCAAACAGGCCTTTTCGGGCCCCCGCAAATCCCGAAATATCGGAACCAGCCATGGGGTGCCCACCGATGAATTCGACACTATCGGGCCAATGGGCTTCATCAGCCCACTTCATAAGGCTATGCTTGGTCGACCCAACATCTGTGACAATTTGCCCGGGCACAAGATGACCCATCAAGCTCTCTATCACGTCAACGCTTTGGTCAACTGGAACAGCAATAAAGATTAACTCCGATTGTGCTGAAAGTTCTTCAAGAGTGCCACACAACCTAAAGCCCGCAGATGTACCTGCTTCCTGCGCCGTCCTGCTACGAGCATAGAAACTCACTCTGGAGCGACCGGCCAGATCCAAGGCAATCGAACCCCCGATCTGCCCAAGACCTACAATTCCAACTGAAGGTAGGCCGGAAGAAGTCATAAAGAAATTCTAGACCGGAGCAACTTGGGGATGTTTGAGCTTTGCGAGCTCGTCAGGCGCTGCAGAGCTGTCAACGCTGCCCAAAGGCAGAAGTGACGAGGGAGTAGTCACTTCGGTGCCCTTCCATTTGGGATAGGATCCAAGTAACTTGACGGATGCCCCGAATTCCAACAAATCGTTGAGAACCGCCTGAACATCCCGATCATTTACATGACCCTCGCAGATTATATGGAAAGCGTAATTGCCAATCCGGGCCTGTAATGGACGAGAGAGAATCGAAGTCATATTTACGTTATGCCTGGCAAATCGCGAAGACAATTCAGCCAGGAATCCAACCTTGTCAGCCGAAGGAGTAACGACGACAGATGTTTTGTCGTCTCCGCTTCTAGGTGCCACTTCCCTACCGATTAGGACATATCTGGTTCTAATATCAAGCGTATCCAAGACCTCTGTTGCATTCACCTGCAAACCAGCACTCTGTCCCACCTTTGGGGGCGCAAGCGCTACTGCGCCAAGGCCAGCCTCCTCCCGAACAATCCTGCAAGCCTCAGCAGTTGAGACCGCATGTTGAGTGGCCAGGCCCCTCTCCTTGATAAATTGGCTGCAGAGATCGAGTATCAGCGGATGCGATATCACAGTTGTGATAACGCCGTCAGGGTCGGTTCCAAATGCGCAAATATCCTCTACAAGTACAACCTCTTCGCGAATTAGCACCGATTCGACTTCGAATATGAGCCTGTCCAGAATCGTTGTCAGTTCACCATTGGTCGAGTCTTCCAAAGGAATTATTCCAAGACAGCCCGGCATGTAATTGACCGTCTGAATAATCTCCGCCACCGAAGACATCGGCAAACGTTCTGCATCGGTCACTGTCGTGAGCAAATCAATGGCTCTATGGTCGGAAGTACCGGCAGGTCCGAGATAACAAACAATCACGCAAGTGATCCTAGTTTCCAAAAGCCATGCCTACATCAAAATTGACCTTGATTAGCTGGACATTTTCAGTTCTCTTTTGAAATAATTCTAACCTGTTTCGAAAGTCGCTGCATAAAAGCAGCCGATCGGGAAGACTTAGTAGTAAATACAGGACGGCAGGAAACCCTTCAATGCAAGGGTTTTAGCGACGCTCGCTTCCGCTTCGACCCGCGGGAAGGCTGATGACTCTATCGCTTGGGACAATGCTTGGCGCGCGGCAAAAAAATTGGCCATTTGATTCGGATTCGAGGAGGCAAGCATCACCATGTTGACTCCCCCTTCGGCCGACTTTACAACCGCCTTGGCCAGATCAGGCTGATACGAAGATATTGACACGGTCTCCAAGGAATCAGTCATGATCAGTCCATTGAAACCGATCACCCTTCTCAATACTGATATGGCCTTGGAACTTAGCGAAGCTGGGACCCCGTGGGTCAGTCCAGGGACAGATGCATTCGAAATCATAACTGCCTTAGCATTCTGAGCCAACGCTTGAAATGGAATCAGACCCGTCCTCAACAATTTCGAATACGGCAAAGTAACGGCGGCAGCGAAATCCGTATTGCCGCTAGCACCGCCCAAGCCCGGGAAATGTTTGATCACGCTAGTGACCCCTGCCTGTGCCAAACCAGCAATGAATGCATTAGCGTATTTCACCGTCATCGACGCATCAGCGGAAAAGGATCGCTTCCCGTCTGGATTCGTGCTAGACGGCCCCGGACCGGCATCCAGGTCAACAACCGGGGCAAGATCCATGTCTATCCCCAGTGACCGCATGCCCTGGCCCACTTTGTAGCTCAAGTTCTCAACCTGAGAAATGGACATGGTTTCAGCCATGGATCTAGGCCATGGCATAGAAGATACCAATGCCGACAATCTTTGGATCCCTCCCCCTTCCTCGTCAGTCATAAAGATCGGAGTTACAGTCCCGGTAGCAGACTGTTTCAAATTGGCTATTTCGCTCTTAAGGTTGGGTGAGGAAGAGTTTCCCATTAGCACTATCCCGCCAACTCCATCTCGAACAGCCTGGCTGACATCAGACAGCGCACCCATATTTGCAGACACTGCAAGCATCTGGGCAGCCAATCTGTCACTGCTCCAGTTACCAATGTCTACGCTCGATGCGCAAGAGGAGAAAGTTGCCCGCTGATCTGATGGAGCAGTTGCAGAGCTAGATGACCTTTCCGGAGACAAGCTAATAGGCTTTGGACTTGGATGCGATGCAGTAGCAGAAAGCTGGGCCCCGCTGCAACTAGCTGCGGCCATCGCAAACATTAACAGGAATGCGATACCGACAGCTTGAGTCTGGTAATGCCCAAATTTCAAACTCGGCTCCCCTTTTGACCAATTTGTTCAAGTATAGGACTCAGCGGCGCGAAGCCGAAAATGCCAAGCGCCGCCAAAAAATAGGTCGCCGCTGTTGGTTGCAAGTCAATAAATAGTCCCAAATCAAAATTGACGGGTACTGAGCCTTCCCACCAGGAGCTATGTTGACGTGGCAAATTGGCTGTCACATACGCCCCATCACTTCAGAGACAACAGCGCTTATGGGGCACTTGATCTATCTCCTACTTATGCTGCGGTCTATAACGTCGTGCTCCCCAAGGCCACCCAAGTCGTCGATCGGTTCCATTTGATAAGGCTGTGCAACCTAACCCTCGTCGACACCA
>JAJYFX010000115.1 GCA_021785315.1 Actinomycetes bacterium
GCGAAGTTGGAGAGAACATTGTTACCAGCTATATCCAAATGGCCCAGCCCGTGATCAAGTACCGCACTCATGATCTTGTGCGCGCTCATTACGACGCATGCAGTTGTGGGCGTACATGGCTCCTTTACGAGGGAGGAGTCCTGGGTCGTACTGACGACATGATTACGATCAAGGGAACCAATGTTTATCCGGCTGCTATCGAATACCTGTTGAGCGACGTTCCAGGCCTTGGCTCGCATTACGAATTACACGTGGCGTCAGGGCGCATGAACGATGAGATTACCGTGAAGGTCGAGCCAGTTTCTGGAATTTCGCCGAATTCGTATCAAGAAATGGAGAAAGGCCTTCAACAAGCCATCAAGGCCAAGATCGGTGTAACTATCGAAGTAAATGTTGTCAATCCAGGGGACTTGCCGCGTTATGAACTGAAGGCCAAAAGGTTCTTCGATCATAGGCCCAAGAAGTCTTAATAAAGCTCAGGAAAGCGCAGTGTCATTGAAGGAGGGAAGCAATGGAACACCAAAAGTATGTTGTCTATCTCGACAGTATTCGCCGAGATCTTCATGTCCTGATGCAAGAGGCACCATCTCCAGCAATTGAACGTCTGCTGCAAGATGCGGATCTT
Organism: Actinomycetes bacterium; assembly: GCA_021785315.1. The sequence continues at coordinate 626 of JAJYFX010000115.1, forward strand.
CAATTCCACACGGCTTTATGGCTTTTAGGGGAGGTGCGCGGGTTGACTCCAGAGGGGGAAGGGCACCCAGCTCTAGTGCCTGTTTTCGGACGGGCTTGATTTCTAATACCACTACTCCAACGGAGGTTTTATAACTATGGCAGGTGCCATCGACATTTTGTGCAACCTATTTACGGAAGACTGTATCCAAAAGAACTGGTACGGGCCGCCCGAATTTCAGTATCTGATCAAATGGTGGCACATGGAGGACCGAGTTAAAGGCATTGAAGTGGATACTTTCGTTTCGATGATGGACGAGGCGGGGGTATCCAAGGTATTGATTCCGGCCGTCAGAATGATGGCTGAGCAAAAAAATCGAATGATATGGGACATTACTGAGGAAGAAGTTAATGCCGTCGTTCAAAGATATCCGGATCGCTTTGTCGGAATCGCCGGATTCAACCCGTATACGCGCCTTGAAGGCGTTCGCCAGGTTGAGCGATCAGTAAGAGAGTGGGGATTTCGCGGCGTCTACATCCACACCTATGGTTTCGGAATTCCGCTAAATCACCGATTGTACTATCCGCTATACGCCAAATGTGCCGAGCTTGGAATTCCAGTTTCGATGCAGGTTGGCCATTCCGCCGAAAGAATGCCCAGCGAACTCGGACGTCCTATAGCTCTGGACGACATTGCAATTGATTTTCCTGAACTCAAGATTGTGGGCGCACATACCGGCTGGCCTTGGACGGAAGAGATGATCGCCCTTGCCTGGAAGCATGAAAATGTATTCCTTGGAATCGATGCCCATGCTCCCCAGTATCTCGAGCAGAGCCTCGTTAACTTCATAAAGAGCCGGGGCAAGCGAAAGGTGCTGTGGGGCACTAACTTTCCTGCAGTTGAGCACAAGGATGCAGTGAGCTACATACGTGAGCGCATGGGTCTCAAGGATGAGGTTGCCGAGCTGATTCTGCATGGCAACGCAGCACGCGTATACGGACTGGATTAGTTGCTACCTGGAGTTGGAAGGAAGACCATTGAGCATCAATAAAGTGTTGGTTGTCGGCTTAGGGATGATGGGTCACGGAATTGCACAGACCTGCGCCCAGGCCGGATTGACGACCTATGTCTATGACAGCAGCGAAGGCGCCCGCCAGCGCGGCGTCGATCGTATCTCAGAACAGATTGTGGGACGGATAAAAAAGGGAAAACTGACGGAAGAGGAGGGCCAGGCAATACTAGCTCGAGTCATTCCAGTCTCAAGTTTTGCCGAAGCCAAAGAGGCGGACCTGGTTGTGGAGGCTGTGTTCGAGAATCTGGAACTCAAGCAGGAAGTATTCCGTGCGCTTGATCAGGTGATGTCGGCGGAGACTATCTTTGCCTCGAATACGTCGGCTTTGCCCATTAGCCCGATGGGGGCTGTGACTCAGCGCCCAGAAAGGGTCATCGGGGTGCATTTCCACAGCCCTGTCGTTGTGATGCGCCTTGTGGAAGTAATTCGCGGATTGAGAACCAGCGATGAGACGTTTGCTGCAGTTCAGGAGTTTCTCCAAAAGGTTCAGAAGTCTCCCGTCGAGGTCAAAAAGGATTCCCCGGGATTCATAACGAACCGCGTATACATGCCCATGTTCAACGAGGCCGTCTGGACAGTCTACGAAGGTGTTGCCACTGCTGAGGACGTGGACCAGGCCATGCGTGATGGGTTCAACTTTCCGATGGGTCCCCTTCAGCTGGGCGACTTTGTGGGGTTGGACACCATGCTTCACATCTTGGAGGATCTTAATGAAAAATGCGGTGGCAATAAGTTCATCCCCTGTCCTCTCCATCGGTCGCTGGTGGCCTCAGGTTACCTCGGAAGAAAGTCCGGACGAGGGTTCTATGCCTATGAATGACCATTATCCACACCTTGCTAAGGCATTCAAACCGTGACCAAGGAGCCAAGATAATGGAGGACATCGTAATTGTTGGTATGGCCCGAACTCCCCTTGGTCGTTTTGGCGGCGCTTTCCGTGAGGTTCCTGCTGCCCACCTGGGAGCAGCAGCAATCAGAGGTGCGATCGAAAGCGGGGGATTGACTCCCGAAGAAATAGATACTGTTCTATACGGGAATTGTCGTCAGGCTGGAAACGGACCAAATCCAGTCAGAACCGCCGAGGTGAGAGCTGGTATCCCAGTCACCGTGCCGGCGGCAACAATTAATATGGCATGTCCTTCGGGAATGAAAAGCATAATGCTCGCTAGCCAATCGATTTGGAGCGGCGAAGCTCGTGCGGCTATCGCCGGAGGCATGGAATCAATGAGCACCATGCCGTTCATGGTGAAGAATATTAGGTGGAATGGCATAAAACTTGGCAACCGGCTGATTGAGGATTCTTGGAGCGATACAGTCGATCCTTTGTGCAATATGACAATGGGCCAAACCGCGGAGAATCTTGCCAGGAAGTACAAGATCAGTCGCGAGGAGCAGGACTTATTTGCTTTGCAATCCCACCAAAAAGCTGCGAGCGCCCAGGAAAAGGGATATCTGAAATGGGAGATCGTCTCATTGTCTGCGGTAGAGGGTCTTGACCCCCAATTAAAGCAGCTTGACTACGACGAGGCGATTCGTCGAGACACCTCCCTTGAAAGATTGGCTCGACTGAGCCCAGCTTTTGACGAAGAAGGTTCAGTAACGGCAGGCAACTCTTGCAGTATGGGTGACGGCGGCGTGGCAATGGTCGTCACCAGCAGAAGCGTGGCAAAGGAGAGAGGGTGGGTCCCTCTTTTTTCGGTGGTTTCGTTTGCTCAGGTTGGCGTAGAGCCAGCACTGATGGGGGAAGGGCCGGGCGTGGCAATTCCTGCAGCACTAAGCAATGCTGGAATGACTCTTTCGGATATGGCGTATATCGAAGTAAACGAGGCATTTGCCGTCCAGATCCTTGCCAACGAACAAGTGCTCAATTGGGACCGTGATCGAGTGAATGTCCACGGGGGGGCGATCGCCCTGAGCCACCCGACGGGTATTTCCGGGGCCAGGATCGTGATGTCGCTGTACAACGCACTTCGAGTAAATGACGCCGAATTGGGTATTGCCAGTATTTGCGGTGGCGGCGGCGTGAGCACTGCCATGGTTATTCGCCGAGAAAGCTAATAGGAGGACGCCATGGGGAGTTCGGTCACAATGGCCGTCGAGGACAACGTAGCCTACGTGACTATCAATCGTCCCGAGGTTATGAATTCGCTCGATGAAGCCGCGCTGACGGCGCTCGATAAGCATTTCTACGATATCGCGGCAGATGACGAGGTCCGGGTTGTAGTTGTAACTGGCGCTGGGCAAAAGGCATTTTCGGCAGGTGCCGATCTAAATGAGCTGGAATCCAAAAGCTCAAGTGCGATGTTAGGCCTTTCTGAGCGGGCCCACTCCCTGTATCAAAGGATAGAGGGCATGGGAAAGCCGGTCATTGCGGCAGTGAATGGGCTGTCTCTGGGGGCGGGATTCGAGTTGTGCCTTGCGGCAAACTTACGAATTATGGCTGATTCAGCTCGACTTGGATTTCCCGAGATCACTCTCGGCGCAATACCAGGTTACGGGGGTACTCAGCGACTCAGCCGGATGATAGGACAAGGTCCTGCATTGGAAATGCTGCTGACGGGGGAGCTGATATCCGCATCAAGAGCCTATGAGCTCGGTGTTGCGAACCGCGTGGTTCCTCAGAGCGATTTGATGAATGCCACGAAGCTGCTGGCTCAACGTTTGGCGGGATTCAGTCCATTGGCCATGCGGGTATTGCTCCAGGTGTTCTACCTTGGCAAGGAGAGTCCACAGCAGGCGGGGCTAGCGCTCGAACGTATGGGAGTAGCCGCCCTGTTTGCCAGCGATGATCTTCGAGAAGGAATAGCGGCATTCAGGGAGAAGCGCACCCCATCGTTTCTAGGGCGCTAAATGATCGGGCCTGGGAAATGAGCGAATTAGTTCTTTATGAGCGTGACAAGGATATCGCCCTGGTAACGCTGAATCGCCCCGAGTCGATGAATGCTCTAAATAGAGGTATGTTCACAGAGTTGAGGCGCATCTTCGCAGAGATAGATTCCGACCCCGCGGTCAAAGTTTCAATTCTTCAAGGTGCCGGAGGCCGTGCGTTCTGTGTGGGAGTTGATTTAAAAGAGCGCCAAAGCATCACCGACGAGCAAGCCGATGATTATCGTCGAAATTTGGTTTTCCCTTTCTACCTTGGTCTGCATGAGCGTACCAAGCCCATGATTGCTGCGGTTACTGGTTATTGCCTTGGAGGAGGATTTGAGCTTGCTCTCGCGGCAGACGTAATTGTGGCCGGCCAGTCGTCTCAGTTTGGTTTGCCGGAAGCGCACTGGGGACTGATTCCAGCCGGAGGCGGTCTTCAGATGCTTACCCGCATTGCCGGACCACTGAGAACGAAGGAATTGGCGCTTACAGGTCGTCGAATCGATGCCAAGGAGGCACTTTCTATCGGTGTGCTTTCGCAAGTGGTTCAAGACGATGCGGTAGGTGCTGCGGCTCTTGCTACGGCGAAGAAGATCACAGAGAACGTTCAAGCCGCTGTTCAGGGCGTGAAGCGTTCGGTGGATCATCTGGTCGGTTTCAGGCAGGGCTTCGATTACGACATTGAGGTTTCAAATGTGTGCTACTTCTCCTCCGACCGTAAGGCGGCAATTGGAAAATTTGGTGGTCAGGAATAGTCTGGACTGGGTGAAATTGAACAAGGTGAATATAAATGAATAAAGTCGCTGTAGTGGGTGCCGGCAGCATGGGGCGGCAAATTGCGCTTCATTGCGCGATAAAGGGGCTTGACGCGTCACTGTTTGATCTCTCAAGTGAAGTGTTATCTGGTGCTCAGGAGTTTTCCGAGAGCTATTTGGCTTCGCGTGTTGACAAGAATCGACTGACGGAGGACGAGCGTGCAGCAGCGGCGGCGAGGCTAAGGTTTGCATCTTCGATCGAAGATTGCGTGGTCGGTGCGACAGTAGTCATAGAGGCGATTATCGAGGAGTTCCAGCCGAAGGCTCTGCTGTTTGAAAAGTTGGGAGTCCTCTGCCCCTCATCGACGATCTTGGCAACCAACAGCTCAAATATTGTGGCGTCCCGTTTGGCGGATGTAACATCCGCACCCGAGCGGGTTATCAACTTGCATTTTTTCAACCCTGTATTGGTCATGGATCTTGTCGAGGTTGTGCTTCATCCTCGTGTCTCGGCAGAGGTCGAACGAAGTGCGTTAGAGTTTTGCCGCGAAATTGGTAGAACTTCGATCGTCGTCCGAAAAGAGATTCCAGGATTCGTAGTCAACCGTATCTATCGTGCTTTGACTCGTGAGGCAATGAACCTATTGGAAGGCGGCTACGCCTCGGCTGAAGACATCGACCTTGCCGTCACAAGGGGGCTGGGCCATCCGATGGGGCCGTTCCACCTCATGGACGCAGCAGGAGTTGATGTGAGCTACCTGGCAAGGCTCGATGAATACCAGCAGACTGGCGACGAAGCTGCAAAGCCTAATGAAATATTGGAAAAGTTGTATCGCGAAGGACGCTGGGGAAAGAAAACCAGAGCCGGCTTTTTCGACTATGCGGCAGAGGGCAAAAATGGAGAGCATACGTGAAACAGTTGGAGAAATTCGAAGATCTCCTAACGATCATCAGGCGAGGTTCCAGGATCGTCATTCATTCCGCCGCAGCTGAACCTCGCTGGTTGGAAGAGGAGCTTGCGACCTGGGGTCC
>JAJYFX010000116.1 GCA_021785315.1 Actinomycetes bacterium
GTGGGTTCCGCGTTGGTCATGCTTGCGACGGGCGCTCCAGGCCTGACGGTGCCCACGGAACAGCTTTGGCGAACCTTAAATGGCGGGATCACATGGAGGGGGCCGGTTTCGTTTTCCGGCTAAATTTCAGGTCGAATCTATGCTTATTCCGGATGGATGCCAAGCTGATCAACCGGTCAATAGCCGGGGTGGCCTTGGGGGGTTTGCCCGGAATGCCGGGCATGAAAGCAGTGGCGGTCATAGAATGCCGGTGCTGATATTGTCGCTTTGGAGCACACAGTTCCGTGAAGCTGTCGGAAGGAGGCATTGAATGCGTGCCTGGATAGTGAGTCAGCCTGGCCCGATAGATGGGCATCCCCTGGAATTAATTGAAAGAGACGATCCACGGCCCGGACCTGGCCAGATACTCGTAAAAGTACACGCCTGTGGGGTATGCCGGACTGACCTTCACCTGGCAGAAGGGGACCTAGTTCCTAGGCGCTCAGGAGTTATTCCAGGTCACGAGATAGTTGGCTTAGTTGAGGCGGCGGGTGAGAATGTCACAAGGTTCAAAATCGGTGATCGAATCGGGATCGCTTGGTTGGGGAAGACCTGCGGCCATTGCAGGTATTGCACGAGCGGTTCGGAGAACCTATGCGCTTCTTCGCGCTACACGGGTTGGGATGAAGACGGCGGCTTTGGCGAATATGCGGTAGCCGATCAAGACTATGCCTATTCCCTACCCGAGGAGCTATCAGACCAACAGGCCGCTCCGCTGTTGTGTTCGGGGATAATCGGCTTTCGATCACTTATGCGCGCAGAGCTGCCAAAAGGCGGGCGGCTCGGAATCTACGGTTTCGGCGCTTCAGCTCATCTCGCAATGCAGGTAGCGCTTTTTCAAGGTGCGCGGGTTCACGTTATAACGCGGTCCGCCGAGGCGCGCGATGCAGCCATGCAGATGGGAGCCGCTTCAGCAGGAGAGTTGGTTCCACCGGAACCACTTGACGCGGCCATCCTCTTCGCGCCGGTGGGAACATTGGTGCCTCCCATTATGGAGGCTCTTGATCGCGGGGGCACACTCGCCATAGCCGGGATCCATCTCAGTGATATTCCGTCCCTCGATTATGACAAGCATGTTTTTCAGGAAAAGACGCTGCGGAGCGTCACGGCTAATACCAGAGCTGACGGTGAAGCCTTCTTGGAGTTGGCTGCTCGAATGCCAATCAAGGTGACTACCGTTCCGTATGGCTTTGAGCAAGCGGACCTGGCACTTGCCGATCTCGCCCACGATCGCTTTACGGGTGCGGCGGTGCTAACGATGGGCGGCTAAACGCATAATTTGGCAATCGGCTAAGTCTGCGCCTCAAAGTGTGCAGGCAAAGATTCGCGGCTTTAACCGGGGATGCAAAGAGCGGCAATGGGGATCGTGTGCTCGCGGTTGCGGTGACAATTGGCTGGTTGCCGCGTTGCCTGTAACGGCAGTTCTTCTTTAATCAGGTTTGGCTCCGTTAGGTTGGACATGGGAGGCCAAAAGTTTCTTCCACGCCACCAATGACGTTATACCGCGCACAATCAGCCACGACCCAAAGATTATCCAGACATCAGCGACGCTAAGGGAAGATCCTAGGACAATGAACAGGAGCAGAGCGAACAAAGCAGCTGTCGCGAACGATATCAGCATTATTGTGCGCAGCAGATGGAAGCGCTGAAATCCGCCCACGAGGCCGTCGATGACGAAGCTGAGGGCTGTAATAGGCATCGCCGCACCTGCGAAGGCTACCGAGGTACGGGCAGGTCCAGATATGGAAGGAATATTGGTGAACAGTCCCGCTAATGGTCCTCGGGCCAAGATAACAACGAGTGCTAAGCCAATCCCTCCGATCCAGCCGATGTGTACCATGCGGGAAGTCCAATGCTTCATCCGACGCAACTGGCCAGTGGCCAGCCATTCTCCGACGAGAATCTGGGCCGGCACCGCAATCGCATCGAAGGAAAGGCCAAAAACGAGCCAAACCTGTTGCCCAACCTGAAAGGAGTCCAAAACCTCGGGCGTGCCTTGGGATGCGACAAATACCGATCCTGAGAGAGCGCCAACGAGGGCGAATGTCCGAACCGCAAGCGCTGCTCCAGCGGAGAAGAATTCACGAAAGAAAGCGAGAACTTTGCCTGCCAAGCCAGCGAATGCCCCCGGATAGCGCAGAGTCCAAACGATGACAGTTGCGCCGACTATTTCAGCGATGTCTGTGCCTAATGCGGACCCGGCCACAGAAAGGTGCGCGCCGAAGACGAGCACTGCTTCAAGCGCTATGTTTACACCGACATTCAACGCCGTCACGGTGAGGACTTTGCTCGTCCGGCCGATACCGGTGAGGAACATGTTTCCAGCCTGAAAGATTAGCAGAGCCGGTATGCCGATGGAGGCAAGCTGGAGATACTCCGTCGTAGATCTTGCAACCGATGGAGAATGGGTTAGCACAGGCGCCACAAAGGGGGCTGCAGCAGCAAAGAGAATTCCTAACGCTACGCCGAAGACACCCATTGCGGCAGCTGAGGATATCCCAAGGTTGTTTCGAGAATGCAGATCTCCGGCACCTTGGTAAAAAGCCGCACGGGAGGTTATTGCAAATCCCACCGAGGTAAATGGGAGCACCCAGAAGTTCAAGAAACCCATCGCTAGCGCCAGGGCAGCCAAAGGAATTTTGCCGACGTGGCCCATTATTGCCGAGTCCGTAGCTGCATAGATGGGAGACAAGAGGACGCTTCCCAAAGAGGGGAGGCCAAGGCTGATGATCCGCCTCCAGGTAGGATCCGAAAAATACTCATATAGCAATTCGTGCAATGCGCGATGCGGTGTTCCTTTGTCTGCCATTTACGTTCCGTCGAGACCATGGAGCTGGCAGATTATTGTGCAAGGCCAGCTGAGACAGGCGGAAAGGAAAATATCAGGAAAACCTGAGGCGAATAGCCATTTTTGCTTGACAATACACAGGCATGTATCGATTCGCTCTTCGAATCGACGGCTTGCCAGGTTTTTTGCATTGATCTTGTGCATGTTGAGTGGGTTCAGCTCGGTCAGTTGACGGGTCTTCTAGCACCAGAGTGGTATTTGCGGATTACATATTCAATTTAAGGGCAGGTGGAGAAAAGATCGGCCAAGAGGACTGGTAGCGCCCTTGATCTAGCGAGCATTTGGAATTGGACTGAATTGTCATCCAACTTAGGGTCGTTTATTTGCCAGCTGCACAGTACTGCAGGACGACAGCCGTCCGCGCCGGAGAGGGATAACAGATGATGAGAATTTTGGCATTCAAAACTCTAAGTTTGCGAAAAAGGCGAGTGTCGATCTTGCCGTTCCACGGCATGCAGAGCTTGACGTACCACCTTTTGGTGTCCTACGATTATTCGGACACCAAAAGGTGTCGGTTTGGAAGCATGAGGCACAGAGATGGCACTGAGTAATGGGTCTCCAACGCGAGATGTTTACAAAGCAATTGCCGATCCAACTCGAAGGAAACTCATCCAGCTGTTGTCAGATTCTGAAGAATATCCTTTTCATGTATTGACGTCTCAGTTTCGGATGGGGCGAACCGCCGTTTCCAAGCATTTAGCAATCTTGAAAGATGCTGATCTCGTAAGCGATCGAAGAGTTGGAAGAGAGACAAGATACAGGCTGAACCCTGGTCCGTTGAAACAGGTTCAGGACTGGTTATCTCATTATGAAAAGTTCTGGAAGCAACGAATCGTGATATTGGATCACCTATTGCAGGAGGAGGCAAACATGGGTAAGAATATTTCGCTGGAATTTGAGTTGAAGAGCTCAATCGAGCGCGTCTGGGTTGCGCTGACCGAATCGAAGACTCTGGCGAGGTGGGTATATAAGAATGACTTCAAACCGGTAGTGGGACATAAATTTCAGTTTCGGGCGGAGCCATCTCAGTGGTGGGACGGGATTATCAACGGTGAGGTCCTCGAAGTAGCTGAGCCTGACCGCTTGTCATACACCTGGGAAAGCGGAGGCGAAAACACAGTTGTCGTCTGGACTTTGCGCCAGGCCGATGACGGAATCACGTTTCTCCATCTCGAACACACAGGATTTGAAGCAGATCAGTCATTTAGCGGTGCATCCTATGGATGGCCAAGAATGGTTGGCGAACTCGGAAACTTGCTGTCAGAAGGGCAATGATCGGTTAGCTCCGGTTTCAGGTTCTAGATCGAATTTGGCTTCGCCTTATGGTTTATTCCCGGAACGCGTGGCTGATTGAATTTGTGATCGGTGATTACCGAGGTTGCTAAATATCATTTGGACCAGGAATATTTGGCGGAGCTCGATACGGGTTGACGTCTGGCGAACGAACTCGCTGTTTCGATGGTGATGTTGTTGATTTTCCTATCCTCAAAATTATTGCCGAATGCACAGCATGGCCAAGCGGAAGGCGGCAGCCCCATTTTGTGGAGGAAATGACATAGGGTGGCAGCTGACGAGGTTATCAAGTACCGACCTGGCGAATTTGGAGAGAAAGCTATTGACGGCGTTACGAATGAAGGTCGAAATCGAATCCTTGTCAGCCCCAGGGAAAACTTGCTTGTCCAACGTGAGCCAGACCAGCTAGGCCCTGGCGAAATCTGAGGTTCCCTTGGCTGCCTAACATCTCAAATGACAAACTGCTGCTGCAGTATGCGGTATGTAGTGAATCGGAAATTCGCGCCTTACAAAATGCGAAGTAGTCAGCCTTCGCTCCTTAGGCGGCGTCTTAGGCAGTTATTCGTATCGCTGTCGTTGCTGTTTTATTGTTCAAGGCGGGATACGTAGCTGTGACCCTCTCGCCTGCTGACGCCACGCCAGGTATTTTGGTTCCACAACGAGCATCGCGCCAGAGGAGTACTTGAGCCAGCCAACGAGACCGCCGAATGTGTGGCGTATTTATGGCGTGACGTACCTGTGCCGGAACTCCAGCAGTGAAAACGGGGCCACCAGGTCAGGTTGTTGATAACGCTGCGGAGTAGGTTGCAGATCAAGTAGCCTTTCGGTAGGCCCTGACTGCTAGAGGTACGAAAACTGCGATTATGCCGGCAAGCCAGACTCCGCTTTGCCATGCATGAAGAGTGAGTGGCCCGCCGAGAGCCAAGGAGCGCATCTCGTCTATCACGATCGTTACGGGCTGGTTGTTTGCAAAGGCTTGGAGCCAGCCTGGCATCGACTGGACTGGTACGAAGGCTGCGCTGACAAATGTGAGTGGGAAAAGCCAGACCAGGCCGAACGAGCCGACAGACTCCTCGTCCTTGATGGCAAGTCCTACGAATGCGCTCACGGTGCAGATTGTAACTCCGAACACCACGCCCAGGATAAGCATCAGAATTCCTGGGAGAAATCCATTGCTAAACCGAAAGCCCACTAAATATCCAACGCCAAGGATCACCAAAACGGTCACCGCCAGGCGAATAGCATCACCCACGAGACGGCCAAGCAGAACTGCTGAGCGTGCCATGGGCATCGCGCGAAAGCGATCAATTACACCTTTTTGGAGTTGTCTAGCCAGAGCGATCGCCGTGCCAAATGATGCGAATGCGGCTGACTGGGCGATGATCCCAGGCATGAGGAAGCTGACATAGCCGCCCGGCACTTTCACCGAAATCGCACCACCGAAGACGTAGCGGAACAGCAGCACGAACATGACGGGTTGAATAATTGTGAAAAAGATGAATGCCGGATTTCTAACCCAAACTCGGAGATCCCTGAGCGTCAAGGTTATGGTGTCGGATAGCCCGAGCTTGAATCGCCTAGATCGTGAAGGGTTCGGTAGATCCAGTGCCACGAGAGTCTGGGTATTGGTAACTGTCATACGATCTCCTATCAGCGTCGCTTGCCGGCTCTGCGACGGCTACTCGAGGAGCTTGCTTCTGGCTCTTCCGCGCTGTGCCCGGTCAGCGACAAAAACACATCATCGAGAGATGGCCTGCGAACCGCTAATCCTTCGGTCTGGATTCCCAAAGCATCGAGTCGCCTCACTGTCTCTACTAGAGCTTGCGAGCCATTTTTACCAACCCGGAGACTAACCTGCCCGCTTTCGCCGTCTGTGGCGAGATCGGATTCGGACAGCGACCTGACCGCTTCAGCGGCTTCGCCGATACGGGATTTTTCCACCACCTCGAACTGGACTACGTCACCTCCGACCCTGTTCTTCAACTCCAGGGCAGTGCCAGCAGCGATTACCTTGCCGTGGTCAATTACGACTATCTCGTCTGCGAGTTCGTCGGCTTCCTCCAAATACTGGGTGGTGAGTAGAAGCGTGGTTCCGATAGAAACCAACTCCCTTATAACCTCCCACATTCCAAGA
>JAJYFX010000117.1 GCA_021785315.1 Actinomycetes bacterium
TGTGGCAGTGTTAGTGATTTTTGTCGAAATACTTGCGCTCTCCAACGGTAACTGGACTACGGGCGCGAAAGCGACCGTGCTTTCGACAAGTTCGCCGGGCTCGAACATTGTGCAGCTGGCACAGTCGATCTTCACTACCTATCTTCTTCCGTTCGAAGCCACCTCTGTCCTTTTGATCATTGCAGTGGTTGGTGCTGTGGTCCTTGTTAGACGGTCTGATTTGAAGCCAGGCCGGAACCCGGGAGAGGCAATTGATCTCGATAGTGAAAGTGGGATTAAATGACGGTACCTGGAAGCTGGTACTTGGTCCTGTCGGCGTTGTTGTTTTCCCTAGGGGCCTTGGGGTTCTTCACTCGTAAAAATATTCTCATCATGTTCATGAGTCTGGAACTGATGCTCAACGCGGTCAATTTGACGTTCGTCACATTCTCTCGAACGCTAGGCGACATCGGGGGGCAAACGCTGGTCTTTTTTGTCCTGGTAGTAGCAGCTGCTGAAGTTGTTGTTGGTCTTGGAATCATCGTGGCCATATTCAGGCGCAGAAGCTCTGCTACCGCAGACGATCTCTCTATATTTAGGGGCTGAGATTGAATAGCACGGTAGTTTTCACAATGATGTTGTTGCCCTTGGCGGGGTTCTTGATAAATTTGGCCTTCGGCAGCAGGCTCAAACGCCCGCTTGCTGGAGTCATAGCCAGCTTGTTTGTCATCGCGTCGTTTGCCCTGGCGATCGTCACATGGCTGGAACTTTTATCAAAGCCGGCCAGCCAGCGAGTATTTGATTTCACTTTGTTCAACTGGATCTCCTCCGGCAGTCTGCATCTAAATGTTGGGGCTTACATAGATCCTTTGTCCGTGACAATGATTCTCTTCGTTACCGGAGTCTCTGCGGCGATCCATGTGTATTCCATCGGGTACATGGCTCATGACGAGCGCTTTAGTCAGTTTTTTGTGTACCTCAACCTTTTTGTGTTTGCGATGTCGGTACTGGTGCTTTCTGACAACTTCGTATTTACCTTCCTCGGATGGGAGGGAGTTGGTGCCACTTCCTACTGGTTGATCGCCTTCTGGTTTGAGAGGCCGACTGCAGCCGCAGCAGGCAAGAAGGCCTTCATAGTGAATAGAATGGGTGACTTCGGCTATCTCATTGCCGTGTTTCTCCTGTTTCGCTACGTTGGTTCATTGTCCTATGTGAAGGTATTCGGTTCCCTCGGCAGCATTGGTCATGGCACACTGATAGCAATCGCGCTTCTATTTTTCCTTGGTGCGGTTGGGAAATCGGCTCAGCTTCCACTTTTTGTTTGGCTTGTTGATGCCATGGAAGGCCCGACGCCGGTGTCGGCTCTAATCCACGCAGCAACTATGGTTACCGCCGGCGTTTATCTGATGGCTCGAATTTCGCCAATTCTGCATCTGACCGCCGGAGTCGGGACATTCATTGCCTTTGTGGGCGTGATCACAGCATTTGTTGCCGCCATGGCTGCCACGTCACAGACTGACATCAAGAAGGTTCTGGCATATTCGACAGTTTCCCAGCTGGGTTATATGTTCCTTGGCATCGGTACCGGACAGTATGTGGCTGCTATCTTTTTGATGGTCACTCACGCGTTCTACAAAGCTCTCCTTTTCTTGGGAGCCGGCTCAGTCATCCACGGTTTGCACGATGAGCAGAACATCAAGAAGATGGGTGCGCTGCGGAAATTGATGCCGATAACTTCTGTCACCTTTATTGTGGCATGGCTGTCGATAGCTGGACTTCCACCTTTCTCCGGATTCTGGTCCAAAGGAGACGTCCTGGCTGGAGCGTATCAGAAGTCGGTGCTTTTGTGGGCGATCGGTGCGCTTACTGCAATCTTGACTGCTTACTACATGGGTCGGGAAGTTTACCTCGTGTTTTTTGGGAAGCAGCGGTTTGAGAAATCGACCCATGTTCACGAGTCGCCAAAAGTTATGACGATACCACTGCTGATACTTGCAGTGCTGTCTATTTTCGGCGGTGTCCTTAATCTCCCGGTTAGCGACAAGTTCAGGTTCCTGGAGAACTGGCTCGCGCCAGTTTTCGGCGGTGCACTAGCGCCAGCCACGCTTTCGAGTTCCTTGAGACTGGCACTTGGCGCCGCAGATGGTGTTTTCGCGCTGGTTGGTATTGGCCTTGCTACTTCGCTATGGGTAAAGAGCTCGTCGCGGCCTGCTATCGAGCCCTCGCTTCTAGCCAATGGGTGGGGTATTGACCGTTTTTACGATCGTTTGATTGCAAGATCGTCGACGCGGCTATCCGCGGAGTTCGCCGATGTCATTGAGGTGAAGGTTATAGACGGCGCGACCATGTCGATTGCCGGACTGGTTGGGCTTGTCGGGAAGTATGTCCGCAAGGTTCAAAGCGGCTATATCCGGAACTATGCCCTTTATATCAGCGTTGGGGTACTTTTGATCCTTGGCTACTTTATGACAAGGGCGGGTGCGTAAATGAAGACTGGGTTTGTGAAAGGGTTTATTTTGAGGAAGGCACTGATTTGAGCACGCTACTGAACCTTCTTATATTTGTCCCTCTCGCTGGTGCGGTAATTGCGGCGATCGCCGGGTCCAAGAAGTCGGCTATGACTATTGCCAAAGTTGTGGCTTTGCTTGATTTCGTCTTGGCGGCAATTGTCCTGGTGCAGTTCAATACCACCTCCACGGGGTTCCAGGGGGTGTCAAGTGTTTCTTGGATCCCAGCTTTTGGAATTTCTTGGAAACTCGGCATCGACGGCATCTCTCTTTTTCTGGTGTTATTGACTGCGGTCCTGTTTCCAATAGCCTTGTTCGCTTCGAAGGAGACGAAGTCGGTTGGGTCGTACGCGGCATGGATGCTTATGCTCGAGGCGTCGCTAATCGGCAGCTTCCTCTCTCTGGATCTATTTAGTTTCTTCCTTCTATTCGAGCTGACGCTGATTCCTTCGTATTTCCTTATCGCAAGGTGGGGATATGCCCGATCCGGTTTCGCTGCGGTCAAGTTTTTCGTCTACACATTTTTCGGGTCGGCCTTTCTGCTGGTCGGTATCTTGGCTCTGGTGTTCATTCATCAGGCCCAGACTGGCGTCACCACATTTGATTTAGTGACCTTGGCCCACTCAACCCATCTTTCCGACACCGCACAAGAGTGGCTGCTGATTGCCTTCACAGTAGCTTTTGCCATAAAGGCGCCGCTCTTTCCGTTACACACCTGGTCGCCGGATACCTACGGTGAATCTCCGTTGGGTCCGGTTGTAATCATCGCTTCGGTGATGGCAAAGCTTGGAATCTACGGCATGATTCGTTTCGATCTCGAGCTGTTTCCGCGGGCCTCGCATATCTTGGCGCCGCTGCTGCTGACGCTTGGTGTTGCTGGCATAATCTATGGCGCTATTGTGGCCGCCTCAGCCTCCCATATGCGGCGGTTCGTGGCGTTTTCCTCGTTATCTCACGTTGGATTCATCATTCTCGGCCTCTTCGCGCTGACGCCGCAGGGATTGACGGGTGCAGTTGTGCAGATGTTCAATCACGGTATTTACACAGCAGCACTGCTGCTGGTGATTGGATTCATTTATGAACGGCGCTCGAAAATGGGATTCGACGGCTTAGGTGGCATTCAAAAATCGGCGCCGATAATGGCGGGAATCGCTGCGGTGGTGGTTATGGCTACGGTAGGCCTGCCGGGTTTGAGCGGTTTTGTCGGAGAATTCCTGATTCTGCTTGGCGCGTTTATTTCTCATAGATGGTGGGCGGTTGTCGGAGCCACCGGTGTGGTGCTCAGTGCGATCTATATGTTGTGGGCATACCAGAGGATATTCCACGGCAAGCAATCGGAGGCCATAGCGAAGGAGGGCTTCAAAGATATAACGAAGGCTGAACTAGCCTTGGTGCTTCCACTCATTGCACTGATAGTCTTCCTTGGGGTCTACCCCAAGCCGATGTTGGATCGGGTGGATCCAACCGTAAATGCTCTCGTTGCCCAGGTGGCACACGCCCCAAGCTATCCTTCTTCTGCCAACTACAGCGCACAGTCAAAGGGTTAGGTCGATGTCGTTTCTTATTGCTCAAGTAGCATCCTCAACACCAATCAAGTTGCCGTCGGTCGAATACTCCGCAATTGCGCCAGAGTTGATCATGATCATCGGCGCCATTGTGGTAATGCTGATTAGTTCGCTAGTGGCCAAGCACGTGTCGAAAGCCACCTCAGTTGCTGTTGGTGCGGTGGTGGCACTCGCGAGCCTGGCAGACTCAATTTATTTGGGTTTTCA
This sequence comes from Actinomycetes bacterium, assembly GCA_021785315.1. The sequence continues at coordinate 4,259 of JAJYFX010000117.1, forward strand.
ATCAGGTGCCAGCGGAGCCAACAAGGCGGTATTGTCCGGTGCCATTGCTCTGGACAAATTCGCGATTTTCTTCTACGCGCTGTTCTCCATTGTCGCACTATTGACCGTGCTGCTCGGCCGGCAGCTGATGAATCTGGACCGGGGTCGCGTTCCGGATTTCGTCACCCTGGTGTTGCTTTCCACATCTGGGGCAATGCTCATGGCATCGGCCTTGGATCTGATTGTTCTCTTCGTCGGCCTCGAGATTTTGTCTATCGCTCTATACGTGCTGGTTGCTATCGAATCGAATAGCCCTAGAGGCCACGAGTCAGCGATCAAGTACTTTATGCTTGGCGGGTTTTCATCGGCGGTATTTCTCTACGGTGTCGCACTGGTCTACGGCGCAACCGGATCAACGAACCTCGGGCAGATTCTGACTTTCCTCGCCAATAATCTTCTCAAGTCAAACGGCGTATTGCTGGCGGGAATCGGAATGATTCTTGTTGGGCTTGGGTTCAAGATCTCAGCCGTCCCGTTTCATTTCTGGGCGCCTGACGTTTATCAGGGCGCTCCCAGCCCCGTGACTGGATTTATGGCCGCAACCGCCAAGGCTGCCGGATTTGCAGCATTGCTCCGGGTCTTCTACTCCGGGTTCATCACCTATCAGTCCGACTGGGCACCTGTAGTCGGGGCGCTTGCCGTGCTTACGCTTCTCCTTGGAGCTGTTCTCGCGGTTCTTCAAAAAGATATCAAGAGGACCCTCGCTTATTCCTCCATTAATCAGGCAGGTTTCATTCTGCTTGGGCTTTACGCTGTTTCCGCCAGAGGGGTTGGCGCTTCTCTATACTTCCTGATCACCTACTCGGTTGTGATCGTGGGCGCATTTGCTACGGTTGGCGCAATGGAGAAGCTGCTGGGGAAGCAGGGCTTGCAGCTTGAAGATCTGCGCGGGCTTTCGAAGAAGTCCCCTTTCCTGGCCTTTTCATTTGTTGTTCTAATTCTCGCCCAGGCGGGTGCGCCATTTACTACGGGATTTCTTTCTAAGTTCAACGTCGTGCTTGCGACCGTGGATGCGCGGCACTATCCTGTCGCGCTTGTTGCCATGATTTCAGCCGCCATTGCAGTGTTTTTCTATTTGCGAATGGCGCTTTTGCCGTTCCGCGCGGCGGGTGATGAACTCCAAACCATGCTACCGGGAGCTTCCGGCTTGGAAGAGAATCAAAACCCTGGAAATTCGGCTGTTCTGGTCAAAGAGGACGTAATCGTAGCGGTCAAAACCAAAGTTGATAGCGTATCTTTGGTCATAGGCGTTGCTGTGGCAGTAACGATTGGTCTTGGAATCTGGGCAGGTCCTCTGGTCAATCTGGCCAATAGGGCAGTGCTGTTCTTTTAGGCCCTAGCTGGGATTCAGGGGTTCGACGGCGAATCGGCTGGGTTTAGAAAGCGCCCGATTATTGGGAGCTCCCACAATGCTTCAGCCCTGGCGATTGCCAGCAGAATGGCCGGGGCATGCTCGGCGTTATCGTAGATCACGTATCTAGGATGCCAGTGCGGATCGAACTTGGAATTGAAACGCCACAGGCTTTCGATTTGCATAGAGTCGCCCATGCGCTTGAGGAACCATTTTTCCACACGCTGGGTCACTGAGCCCATCTCTCCGGAGAGAACGGCGCGCATGGTCGCAAAGTTGAGACTTAGGTGCTCGTAGCCGTTGCTGGCCAGGTATTCAATCGTTGACACGATCATGAAGTCCATGAGTCCGTTCGGATGTGTGCCGAGGTCCCGTCTCATGAGATCAAGTGAGTAGCCGTTGATTCCCGGCGCAGGGACCCATTGGCAGAAACCCACGACGCTTCCGTCGTGATCCTTGCACACGGTTAGTAGCAGATGTTTGTCGGATGGGTCGAAGACTCTCCCCAAAGTCATCGAGAAGCCTCGTTCCGCCTCGCCTTTTCTGCTCTGGCTCATGACGGACATCAGAGCGGCCTTCAGCTGAGGATCTAACC
>JAJYFX010000118.1 GCA_021785315.1 Actinomycetes bacterium
TCTTCACGAATCCCGCCAGTCCCTGCAGCAGTCCTCCAACAATGCCCGCTCCGCCGAGTATTATTCCAAGCACTGCGTAGGATACGTGGAAATCGGCTAGCACGAAGGGATAGGCTACGCCTAGAGCTGCCACGTATCCATGCTGGATGGTATGGGAGAACGAGACTACCGCGACCTGGAGACGGTCTCCGGGATTCCATCCCTTGCTCGACTCAGCAATGATTTTTTTGGCCCCTGCCGCAGGGTCCTGTGTCTGATTGGCTTCCCCCGAATCCGACGTTTTGTCTGGCTCAGAACTCATCTTCTATACCCGTTTCATTATCGCGCCGAAGTTTACGATGTTCCTCTACATCCTTGGCAAGCCCCCAAAGGTTCGCGAACCGAACCCGGCAACAAGACATGCATAAGTTGCCGTAAGAAATTACACGCGCAGTGCATCGATTCTGTACAAGCGGCACTGGCTGAATTCAGCTTACTAAGTTTGCCCGCTGCGCGCTGGGCAAACTTTAGATTGGTAGTACCTTTTGTTAATACGCTCCAGCGCGCATCTGATGGCGCATTTTAAAGTACCGAAATCTAAACGAATTGAAATGGTCCAGCCAATTGGCAATAGTTAGTCCTAAGTCGACGCACTAGCCTGTCAGCAAGGTGACTGTCGACCGTTTTCAAAAAGTTATTAATATTTCAAAGCCGCTCGCTGAGCTTTTCGTTGCGAATGGCAGGAAGCTCTACTTGGTGGGCGGTGCCGTCAGGGATTTGTTCGTCGATGGTGATGCCGTGCTGGACACGGCGTCCGCCGCCTCAGACTTGGACGATCCCAAATATGATCTGGACTTCACCACGGACGCCCCTCCTTTCGAGATCGAGAAGATCGTAGCCGGCCGGGCAGAAGCAATGTGGCTTCAGGGCAAGCAATTCGGGACCATCGGGGTTGCGATGGGCGGTTACAAGTTTGAGATAACGACTCACCGTGCCGAGGTCTACCACTCGCATTCGCGCAAACCAAGGGTTACGTTCAGCGAAGATATTCTGGAGGACCTGTCCAGACGAGACTTCACTATCAACTCGATGGCTCTTAGCTTGCATACGGATAAGCCGGAAATGGTCGACCCGTTCGGAGGCCTCGATGATTTGGCAAGCCGCCGGCTAGTGACGCCGCTTTCGCCCGAGATCTCATTTTCTGAAGATCCTTTGAGGATGTTGCGCGCTGCACGGTTCATAGCGAAGATGTCCATGGAGCCGGCCCAGGAGCTTGTCGATGCGGTCTGTAGTATGCACGACCGCCTATCAATTGTTTCCGTGGAGAGAATCCGCGACGAATTTGACAAGCTCCTCACCACCGAGACGCCGAGCCCGGGCCTTGAGTTTTTGGTGGCCACCGGATTGGCGCGGGAGTTCATTCCCGAACTGCCGGCGCTTGAGCTTGAGCAGGATCCAATTCACCGGCACAAAGACGTTCTAGCCCATACCATTGCCGTGGTTGGCAAGACTTCTCCAGACAAGACACTCAGGCTTGCAGCCCTGTTTCACGATGTCGGCAAGCCGGCAACCAAGTACATCACGCCCCAAGGCGTTACATTCCACCATCACGATGTGGTCGGGGCGAGGATGTCACGAGAGAGAATGCGAGCCCTGAAATATTCGCTGCAAGATATCGAAGACGTCTCAAATCTCGTCTTCCTTCATTTGCGGTTTCACACATATCAGGCTGGATGGACCGACAGTGCGGTTCGCCGCTATGTTAGGGATGCCGGTCCGTTATTGGATTGGCTCAACGAGCTGACTCTGTGTGACAGCACTACCCGCAATCAGTACAAGGTATTGGCTTTGCGCGAGCGGATGGAGGAGCTGAAGATTCGAATAAGCCAGCTCCGCGAAAAAGAAGAACTCAGTTCAATTCGGCCTGAGATCAACGGCGACGAAGTCATGCAACTGCTAAGGGTGCCACCCTCTCCCGTAGTCGGCGAGGCCCTTGATTTTTTGCTGGAGATCAGGCTGGAAGAAGGGCTGATTGGAAAAGATAAAGCAAGAGAACGCTTGCTGTCGTGGTGGCAGGAGAAGAAAAGCTGACTACTTGCGGGCGCGAATTAGCAGTATCATCGGGTTCGGCGAGGTGCTGCCCGCACTGTCCTTGGGAATTTCCAGAAGCTGATCTATGCCAAATCCAGATCGTTTAAGCAAAGAGAAAGTTTCGCCAAACGACATCGGGTGGATCATTTGAGGCAGGGGTACCGGAAAGTCCCAGTTCAGCTCCGTGCAAGCGATCGGCTTCGTCGATCTGTAGCGCGGTGGATTCACGGCATTTGATAACTGTAACTGCATAAACGCCAACGGATGCACCAGGCCAAAGACGAAAGTGCCCTGCGCCTTAAGGACCCTTTGCAGTTGCCGGAAAACTCTGGCGATATCGGATGTGCCGGCGAGAGCTATGACGCTGAAAGCAGTGTCTACAGACTCTGCCGGACAAAAAGCAAGGTCGGCCAGCTTGCTCTGGCGGACCTCAAACTTAAACTCGTTGAACGCTTCGCTGCCGCGGAGTTCTAATAATTTAGTTTGTGACTCCTCGACCAATATTGGTGATGCGCCCTGAGCTGCTAGCTTGGTCGAGAGGCAGTCCCTGGCCAATCCAAGCTCAAGGACTCTTTTGCCTTTCACCTCACCGATTAGCCGGGCTACCTCTTGAGTTAGATAATCGACAGACTCCAACTGACTCCCTCAGCCATTTGTTGCAAAGCTATCCACCATCTCCTGCGCTACCTGATCTCTGTACTGAACCGGCGGAGACTTCATAAAGTAAGCCGACGGACCAAGCAGCGGTCCTCCAAGTCCTTTGTCAAGAGCGATCTTCGCACATCTCAGTGCATCGATAATAACTCCTGCAGAATTCGGAGAGTCCCAAACTTCAAGTTTTAACTCAATATTTAGGGGAACGTCGCCGAAATTGCGGCCCTCAAGGCGTATGTAGGCCCATTTTCGATCCTCGAGCCATGCGACGTGGTCGGAGGGTCCGATGTGGACATTGTTCGATTCGATGCCGTTGTCGATCTGGGATGTGACCGCTTGGGTCTTGGAGATTTTCTTGGACTCCAACCGTTCCCGCTCCAGCATATTTTTGAAGTCCATGTTCCCGCCGACGTTCAGTTGGTAGGTGCGGTCAAGCACCAGTCCGCGGTCTTCAAAAAGTCGGGCAAGAACGCGGTGAACAATTGTGGCGCCAACCTGGCTCTTGATGTCGTCGCCGATGATTGGAACGCCGGCTTCGGTGAATTTTCTGGCCCACTCCGGGTCGGAGGCGATGAATACTGGGATCGCATTGACAAACGCGACTTTGGCGTCAAGTGCAGCTTGTGCGTAAAACTTTTGGGCAAGCTCGGAGCCGACAGGAAGGTAACTGACCAGCACATCGATCCTGGCGTCTTTGAGAGCCTGGGCGACATCAACCGCACTCTCGGGTGACTCTTCGATGGTTTGGCGATAGTACTTTCCCAATCCGTCCAAAGTTGGTCCTCTTAGAACGGTTACGCCCGTGTGATCGACATTGGCAAATTTGATCGTGTTGTTTTGACCAGAGAAGATCGCCTTGCTCAAGTCGGTGCCGACCTTGGTTGCGTCTACGTCGAAGGCCAATGACACCTCGATATCGCGAACGTGATAGTCGCCAAGAACTACGTGCATCAGGCCAGGCACGGATTCGTGCGGATCGGCATTCTTGTAATATTTGATTCCTTGTACCAGGGAACTGGCACAGTTGCCGACTCCTGCGATTGCTACTCTTATTTTGCCCACTTGTGGCTCACCTTCCTTAGTGTTAGATGGAGTCCTTGATTTCCTGAGAAACCAAGAGATCTGTACCTGAGTTCTTTATGGAGGATTCCTCTTTTGCAATCAGCTCTTCAATCCATGCAAGATCGGACGAGCTGGTCGATCGGAAGTGCTCGAGAACCAGTTCAACATAGGGTTCTAAAGCAAAGCGCTTCTTCTCAATATTCTTGCGGGATGACTGGACTCGTTCCAAAATCAAGTCGCGCCGCTCCTTCAGCATCTTAAGCCGTGTTTGGGAATCCATGTGATTGGCGAAAGCTAAGCGAACTGCGAAACCTTTTTCGTCAATTTCGCTGTCATTGTTGAGCATCTCGGAAAATAGCGCGGAACCAAGATCTGTAATGCCGTATACCTTCTTATTCCTCGACCCCCGCAGCCCATCTGAACTTGAGCGAAATACCGCTCGTTCGCCGCCCAGTGAGCCCGTCATGGGTATGGATGGTGCCGCAGGCCGTGCCTCCACTGCTTTCACGGCGCCTCTGGCCTCTAAACGGGCCAACGCCGGATAGAGCGAACCCCAGGAAACATGCATGATAAGTCCCAAGGATTCGGTCATGCGCTTTTTAAGTTCATAGCCGTGCATGTCCTGCTCTTTAAGCAGGCCCAGCACTACAAGTTCAAGTGAATTACTTCCAGCCGCCATTTGACAATCTTCTGTGTTTGAATCCGGCACCAGCAATGCCGTCAATTTGACTGATATTTGATTCTATATTGTTTCCTGTTATATCGAGCTGATATATCGGCAAAATATTTTTGCGCTCTTTGTCGGGTAGATTTTCAAACAAGGATCATTTAAAGCTGTTACTTGCCGGCGATTCCTTATACCGTGTACCTAGTGAGTGGAGAATTTTCAAGATCAGGCAACACGAGTGAGTTCGCGAGCATTGACTACCTTCTGGCTAAAAAAGCCTTGCTCCGCGAGTTCAAGGCGGGTCAGATTGCCAAGCATGAATTATGCGACGCGCACCCCGAGCTGATTAGGGCCGCTAAATCCATCGGTATGCCGTCCGGGGAATTGTGCGAAGTTTGCGGCTCGGGCGACATCGTTCACGTTTCTTACGCTTTTGGCCCGAAACTGCCATCCCATGGGCGCTGTGTTTCAGGTTCCGACGAACTCGCCAGACTTCGCGCCACCGTTTCGCAGTTCACCTGCTACGTGGTCGAGGTTTGTCCTGAGTGTCATTGGAACCATCTGGTTCGCCAGTTCTGATCGGCCAACTTTCCAGCTGCTTTGTACATAGGCTGCCGTGGTAGTTAGACTTGGTAGCGACGCCTGCAGCTACCATGCGCGGGACGTTGAGGAGGCTTAAATGAAGACGAATAAGAAGTCTGTACCTCAGATACGTGCTTACAAAGCTAATGAGATAAATCCGCCGATCGCAATGGTCACCGCTTACGATGCGCCAGGAGCTCACATGGCGAGCGCCGCCGGCGTGGATATCATATTGGTCGGTGATTCATTGGCGATGGTTGTCTTGGGGTATGACGACACATTATCGGTCACCATTTCGGATATGGCATACCACACTAAGGCGGTGTCGCGATCAAAGCCCGATTCTCTAATTGTTACGGATATGCCGTGGATGTCATACCACACTGGGGTGCACGACGCCGTGAACAATGCGGCCCAGCTAATCCGCGCTGGGGCTGAAGCGATCAAGCTGGAAGGCGGGGCAAACAGAGTCGATGTGATCAAGGCCCTTGTCGACGCTGAGATTCCCGTCATGGGCCATCTCGGGCTCACTCCTCAGTCAGTGCACGCATTTGGCGGATTCTCGGTGCAGGCGAAAACCAGAGAGGCGGCGAAGAAGCTTCTCGATGACGCACTCGCAATTGAAGAGGCCGGCGTTTTCTCAGTTGTGTTGGAAGCGGTACCAGATGTAGTTGCGGCCAAAGCGACCGAACTTTTGAACATTCCTACGGTTGGAATAGGTGCGGGGCCGCACTGTGATGGACAGGTTCTCGTTTTTCATGACCTCTTGGGTCTGACATTTGGCCATAAGCCAAAATTTGTCAGACACTATGGCTCTCTTGGCGAACTCGGAATTAAAGGTTTAGAGGGTTATGTTCACGACGTCAAGATGAGGAGCTTTCCTTCGCCGGACGAGGGCTATCAAGTGAGCCAGGGCGAATTTGACGGCTTCACATTTGATCGAAAATAACCAGGTCAATTCATTTCCCTAACTCCAATTGAAATGATGAAGCCAAGCGTCGGTCGAAGCGACTAACGTATCATCGGATAAATATGTGCGTGTTTTTGTTGCATATTAGATAATTAATCCAACCTGCTCTGGAGGTGCCAGAGCCCCGATAAGGGTCCATAGGGAGGAACAGCCGTATGAAACGGCCATATGAAGTCGTTTTGATTATTGATTCTGCGCTCGATGAGGAGACG
>JAJYFX010000119.1 GCA_021785315.1 Actinomycetes bacterium
GACTATTCGGCATCACTCCTTCATCACCAACTACAAAATCTCTTTCATAGTTTCTTACCGTGCACGAAAAAGCGAAGGCGAAGGAGAATCCTGCCTATAATCGACCCTGTCAACTCTGAGAGCGACAAGGTGGGAGCCGCAATCCTGCCCCGCTTTCCCGTAAAACTTCCAAGTTAGTCTAACAGCATGATGCCCGATTCAATACAAGAGCGGAGAAATAGTAGATGTCGGAAATTCCCAATCCGGAAAAGCCCAACGACGAAGTCATCAATGAAGGAACCCAGGAAAGTATTGCCGACCTGGACAGGCTCAGGAAAGAGATACTATCATCCACTCCGGAAGTGGTTATAGCGAACCACTGCTTTGGGCTGTTTGAACTTGCGGCAATATATCTGTCCGATAGCCCGCCAAGGTTCAAGGATGCGACCCTTGCCATCGATGCCCTTGCGGGCCTCCTCTCCTCGATCAAAGGTCGTCTCGGCGAACGCGAACAGGAAATACAGGACGGGTTGTCCCAACTGCGACTTGCCTTTGTCCAGATGTCTACGCTGGCGAATGAGCCTCCGAAGGCGGACTAGAGCTTTTCGATGAGGCCGGCCTCAGCCTGCCCCTTCATGCCCGGATACACCCGGAAACTAACGGGGCGCCCGACAGCTACCGAACGGCTCCCGTCGGTAAGAGAAATACAGTGAAACAGCACCTGCGTGCCGTCGGAAGAAGTGATATGGCCAAGGCCCAGGTCCTGGTCAAACTCCGTCACCGTGCCTCTGCTGATGCCAAGCGCCAAAGGGCTGACCTGCATTTACGGAACGATCTTTGACAACGGTATTTCCAGAATGTCTGTCGCACCGGCATCCTTCAGATCGGGAATCAGGGTGTTGATTTGAGACCTTGCCACCACGGCCTCTACGGCATAGCCCACATCGCCAAAAAGCTTCGAAATGGTTGGCGCTTTCATGAACGGAATAGCGTCTATCACCGCATTTAAATCGCTTTCCGATACATTCAGTTTTACCAAAACATTGCCGCGGGCTTTCAAGGTACCGGTAAGAAGAGTCATGATCTGGGTCATGGCATGCAGTTTGACGGGATCCGATGCTGCGTCGCGGTTCGCGATCACCTCGGTATATGACACGAGAATGGTGTCAATAATTCGCAGACCAGCGGCTCGGATAGCTCTTCCCGTCTCGGTAATCTCGACAATGGCATCTGCAATGTCCGGAATCTTGGCCTCTGTGGCACCGTAGGAAAGTGAGACCTGCACAGGAATCCCAAGCGACTCGAAATATCTCTTTGTCAGTACCGGATATTCGGTAGCCACTCTCAGGTTCGGCTTCAGATCCTTGCTGGACAGTACTGGAGAATCACTTGAAACAGCCAGAACAATCCTTATGGGATTTGAAGTCGCCTTGGAATAATGAAGCTCGCCAAGGCTTAAAACATCCGCACCCGTCTCTTCAATCCAGTCCCGTCCTGTAATACCAATGTCAAACCTTCCCTCGGCCACATAGTTAGCAATCTCCTGAGGCCGCAGAATCCGGACCTCTTCGATTCGGGGATCGTCGATCCGTCCACGATAGTCCACATCTGACGAGCGCGACAACGCCAGAACGGCCTGAGAAAACAGTTCGAGAGTCGCCTTTTCGAGCGAACCTTTGGGAAGCACTAATCGAAGCATCAAACCATTCCGTTTCAAATGTCAACTGACGAACACTAAATTGAACGCTTCAGGGCAACCATTTCTATCGCCGTTGCAGCAAATTCATGGCCCTTGTTCCCTAAAGTCATCTCACTTCTCTCAATCGCCTGTTCAATGTTCTCGGTGGTCAAAACCCCAAAGATGGTCGGAATTCCAAACTCCAGACCAACCTGGGCAATACCCTCGGAACAGGCGTTCACTACCACCTCGTAGTGCGTGGTTGCGCCCCTTATCACGGATCCCAAGCAGATTATTGCGCAATAACGTCCGCTGGCAGCCAACCACTTTGACGCCAGCGGTATCTCCATGGCACCCGGTACCCTGACAAGTTCGATGTTCTTCTCTGCCGCGCCGTAGAACTTCAGTCCGTTAGTGACTCCATCAATCAGTTCCCCGGTAATGAATTCGTTATAGCGCGAGGCCACCAACACATAGATATCGCTTTCTGCGACCGTTAGTGACCCGGAATCAGGCTTGACTTCCGATTCACTGTGACCAGACATTGGACCGCACCTTCCTGCACGTCAGAAAAACCACTTTTGGGTAGCCTAATCGTCCAACCCATCCAAAAGGTGACCCATGCGCTCCCTTTTTGTCCGCAGATAATTTATGTTTTCAGGATTCACAGAAGGTGGGAGCTTCACACGCTCGACAATGTTCAGACCGAATCCTTCGAGTCCTCCATACTTTGCGGGATTGTTGGTTATAAGACGGGTATCCGTTATGCCCAAATCGACAAGCATCTGGGCACCGATCCCGTACTCTCTCGAATCCACTGGGAGGCCCAATTCCAAATTGGCGTCGACGGTGTCACGGCCCTGCTCCTGGAGCGAGTAGGCACGGACCTTGTGGGCAATTCCGATTCCTCTTCCCTCATGCCCGCGCAAATAGATGATGACTCCGGCACCTTGCTTGGCAATCATCTGAAGCGCGGCGTCGAGCTGAGGCCCACAGTCGCAGCGCAGCGAGCCAAAAACGTCTCCGGTGAGACACTCCGAATGTACTCTGACTAAGACTGGTGACCCGTCATTTATAGTTCCCATAGTCAACGCCAGATGATTCTCGCCATCCAGCACCGACTCATATACGATGCAGGTGAAATCTCCATAGACCGTAGGAATTCTTGCGGTTGCCCCTTCGACGCGCCTGACCAACTTGTCCTTCTGGCGCCTATACCTTACGAGCTCGGCAATCGAAACCATCACCAGGCCATATTTCTCACAAAAACTCTTGAGATCCTCAGCCCGCGCCATCTGAGACTTATCCTCTGTAACTATCTCGCAAAGTACCCCGGCCGGCTCGAGCCCGGCGGCAATTGCCAAATCGACTGAAGCTTCGGTGTGTCCGGCACGCTTGAGTACGCCGCCCTCCTTGTACCTGAGCGGAAAAATATGGCCTGGGCGCACAAAATCCGACGATCTAAAGTTGCGGTCGGCCAAAGCGCGAATGGTAGCAGACCTGTCATGAGCCGATATGCCGGTCGTTGTCCCGTGCTTGTAGTCGACGCTCACCGTGAATGCGGTCCGCTGGGACTCAGTATTATTCGCCACCATTAGGGGAAGCTCCAGCTCGTCAAGCCGATCACCCTTGACCGCTACACAAATCAGTCCGGAAGTATGTGCAATGAAAAAAGAAATTGCCTCTTGCGTTGCATACTGCGCAGCCATGATAAGGTCGCCTTCGTTTTCACGATCCTCGTCATCGACCACGACAACCATCTCACCGCGACCAATCGCCGCTATGGCCTCCTCGATGGTTCCAAGTCCCACGGTAATCATCCTGTCTAATTAGAAATACTACTTTCGGGGAAATCGGTAGGGATCCCAAGGGAGTGCATTCGCTCAACATACTTCGCTACGATGTCAAACTCCAGATTGACCCGTTCACCGATATCTCTTGTGCCTAGTGTAGTCACTGAGCTGGTGTGAGGAATAATTGAAACGCGAGCGAAATCATTTCCCGCTTCAACAACCGTCAATGACACGCCATCTATTGCGATTGATCCCTTTTCAACTACATACCTCGCAAAGCTTGGATCAAATCCGATCACCAAATCTGGTGCAACCCGCCGTACTAAACCGACCGTATCCACATGTCCTTGAACAATATGGCCACCTAGGCGGTCGGATACCTTTACTGGTCTTTCGAAGTTGACCGGATCGCCCGGAATCAGGTATCCGAGATTCGTGCGCGAGAGGGTCTCCGGAATCACATTCGCAGTCCATTTATCGCCATCGAAATCTACCACCGTGAGGCAACAGCCGTTGACTGCAATAGATTCACCCGTTTCGTAAATCGATGGATTGTCAGGCCAGCTGAACGTGAACCGGTCTCCGTTATTCGACTTGAAACGACCGAGTCCCTCGATCAAACCTGTAAACATCTAGAGCCTCCCTTGGATTTCACTCCCAGCCTAGGCCGACGCTAGAGAGACTTGATCAACTTGGATGCACGCAGAGACCAGGCCTCAATTTCAACGTCATTCCCTAGGGATTGCACGCTCTTAGCCTCAAGCCTTGTCAAATCAGCCACGCTTGCTGAACCACGGCCGGAGAAGGCTGATATCCCGTCTTCGCCACCATGCAAGGCCGGAGCTATGTGAAACACGAATTGGTCGATCAAATCCGCTTCGAGAAAGCTCTTGGCCAGATGCGCGCCGCCTTCGACAAGAACCTGCAGAATATCCTCCTTGCCCAGCACTTCAAGAAGCTCTGCGGGAGAACCGGTCCATTCCTCTGCCGGAGTGACTCTGGCGCCGGAAGGAATTGCTCCGAACACAATTCGTCGCGGTGAGTGGCTGTTACCCGGAATCCTGACTGTAAGTTGGGGGTCATCAATTCTGACGGTATTGGAGCCGACTACGATCGCATCTGATTCGGAACGAAGCACTTGGACGCGGTTTCTAGCAACCTCCCCGGTTATCCAGTTGGAGGTTCCGTCACTGGAGGCTATCCGTCCATCTAAAGTCGTGGCCAGCTTAAGGACAACCCAAGGGAGTCCGGTTGCTCTGTGTTTGAGATATGGAGCCAGCTGATTTCTAACAGCATCAGCTGCGACCCCAACTTTTACCTCGACTTTGTGATTTTGAAGATACTCTATGCCTTGTCCTCTGACCCTGTAGTCCGGATCCACGAGTGAGACCACCACCCGCTTGACGCCGGCTTTGACGATCGCCTGCGCGCAGGGCGGAGTCCTTCCGTGGTGCGAACAGGGCTCAAGCGTCACGTAAAGAGTCGAACCGACGGCCTTCGATCCAGCGCGTTCCAGAGCGTCTATTTCGGCGTGAGAACCTCCAGGACTTTGGGTATGTCCCATGACCAATCCATCCGCCGTTTCCACAACCGCTCCGACCCATGGATTGGGAGGCGCCTGCACGCGTGCCTTTGCCGCTTCCGCGACAGCAAGAAGCATCTTCTCTTCAAGCTCTTCCGGCGCGAAGGTATCAGCCACTACTGTCCTGCTTCACGCTCTCGTGGCCCGTGGATACACCTGCCAGGAGTTCAAGAGCATGGGGTATCACATCCAAAACGGCTGACAGCGTTTCCCTTGCGCCCCCTGGGGACCCAGGGGTATTAATTATCATCGCGGCTCCTCTAGTGCCAGCGACGGCCCTTGACAACCTTCCCAAAGGCGACACCAGGCGGGCAGCTTCTGCCATGCCGGGTGCCTCCCGTTCAAGCACCAATTTGGTTCCCTCTGGCGTAAAATCTCTCGGCCCGAATCCTGTTCCTCCCGTGGAAACAACCAAACCCTGAAAATTCTCCGTCAAAGAGATCATGGCAGCGGATACGCTTTCGACGCCGTCCTCAATGACGCGGCGCTCCACGACGCGGAAACCAGCGTTAGTAAGGAGCTCCTCCAGCACAGCACCGGAACGATCCTCGCGTGTGCCTGCCACGACACCGTCGGACACCGTCAACACCTTCGCCAACAATTCCACTATTTCGTTCCCTCCAATGCGAGGTTTGCAGCCCGCTTGAGCGCTCTGATCGCCTGAGCAGGATTGGGCTGGCCAAAAACTGCGGAACCAGCAACAAATACTTCGGCGCCGGCAATGCTCGATGCTCGGATAGTCTCGAGCGAAATACCGCCGTCTATCTGCAATATGGTACCTAATCCGCTCTCCGTTATCAGATTCTGTGCCCGCCGAAGTGATTCCAGAACATCTGGAATAAAGCTTTGGCCGGCAAAACCGGGAAAGACGCTCATGACCAACAGAAGATCCAGACTCGTTATGTAGGGAGAATAGTCATCGAAATTAGCATCGGGGTTGACCGCCATGCCCGCCTTCATACCAAGATCATGGGCCATCTCGATGAGTTCGAGAGTTCGCCCAACCTCGAAATGAAAGGAGACGGAATCTGCACCCGCCTTCGCAAAAGCAGCCAAATAATCCCAGGGATCAGTCATCATCAAGTGGCAATCCAGGTAGCACTTGGTGTGGCGGCGAATAGATGCAACGACCGGGGCGCCGATCGTCAAATTAGGAACGAAGTGGCCATCCA
>JAJYFX010000003.1 GCA_021785315.1 Actinomycetes bacterium
CACGATCATTGACCTCGGTAATAGAAAACTCTAAAGAATTGTCGGATTAGGAGTTCATGTGCCCAGAAACTCTCAACGTCTCTTGTAGGTATTAGTCAAGTTGAGTACGCGATGATGGTCCATCCAGTTCATTTTCGGATTCGATTGCGTTAAGAAGAGTTTGCAGGTCGCGTAGAAATGCCGCCGACCGCTTGGCTCCGAGCGCTGCGAGCCCTTTTCCGAGAGTTTGAACCTTGGACGTGAGTATTTCATTAATGGTTGGTTCGATATTTGGGGAAATGGAAACAATTGTTCGTCTATGGTCAGTGGGATCTTCCTCTCTTATAACCAACCCGGCAGCAGCCATCTGTGTGACTGAGAGGCTCGCCGTTGTGAGGGTAACCCCAAGATGTGTCGCTAGCTCACTCACCGACATTGGGCCGGATACTGCCAGATGGAAAAGCGCCATTATATGTCTGGGGGCCGGAGGCTCGATGCGGGGCAGCAAATTTCGGGCATTAGTTGGCCGCAGGTTACGGAAAACTGTAAAAAGGCTCAGGAGAACCTTTTCAGCGAGTTCCGTATTCTCCAGCTTGTCCATCTTTTCCCCGTTTTGCATATCCACAGCTTACCCGTTCAATATTCATTTTACTTCAGAGACTATTTTATAGCTAAAACTGACTGAGTTTCAACATATTTTTTTCAAACAACGCGGTTCCGAATGAGACTGAGGGATGACCCATAATTTGGATGCGAGTTTGAGTCTTGGAATATCGATTGTTGCGTTTTTGTCCTGGCTTGCTTATGCCCTGGCTTGCTCATGCCCGCTTTGCGGGTAGCATTCAGCGTCTCGATGGCACCGATATGCTACGAAATGGCACGAACATTTCGGGATATGGCTTCAACTGCAAATAGGTTCGACTTCGATCGATTTTCTCTATGAAGCGTCTGCCGCGATGCCCGAGAAAAGCATTTTTTCCAGGCGACTCATTTTAATTTTAAGTATTGGGAATCACTTGCCAACCAGGTCATCTCGATAATGCCTTACGGTGTGACTCGGCCGGTAATGGTTGCCGCGTGCTTGTGAAAATGCCCTTGACATATAGTGAGTAGGTGTGGATTCGGACAGTTAAAGATCATTTGGATCCACGCTTTCGCTTGCGCGGAATGGCAGAGACATCGGGCATTCGAGCAAGTGAGGCTAGTTCAATTATGGGTGGGCTTACAGAAAGCGTGAAGCCATGGAATTGTCAGAGGTAATGACCACAGCCGGAGCAATTCGAGAGTATTTGGATGTTCCCAATGCGGATCGTGTTTTATACGACATTCTAAATCTCGCCCGATTTGCTCCCAGCGGGGGAAATCGCCAGCCTTGGAGGGTAGTCGTAGTTAAGGATATGGAGTTGAGACGAAGGATCCGTGAGCTTTACTGCGAAGGTTGGAAGGAATATATGGCCCACATAAAAAAGGGTCTAGTCCCCTTCGCTCCGATAAACGATGGCAAATGGGACGGTCCTGCCATTGATCTCGACGAGGCAGCAGCTATGACATTCCATAATCAGTACGCCGACCATTTGGACCAGGCTCCGATTCTAATGGTTCTCTTGGCGAGCCTGCAAGATTTGGCGTGCCTTGACAACGGGCTTGATAGGCAGAGCATTGTGGGCGGAGCTTCGATTTATCCATTCGGTCACAACATTTTGTTGGCAGCCAGGGGCAATGGTTTGGCGGGTGTGATGACGACGGTAATTTGTAGGCGCGAGCTCGAGGTGAAGGTATTGTTGGATGTTCCAAAGGAGTTTGCCGTAGCCGGCCTGATAACGCTCGGAATCCCGAAGAAATTCTTTACAAAACTGACGCGCAAATCAGTTGAAGAGTTTACCAGCATCAATAAATTCGATGGCGCGCCTTTTGACGCAGCGATGCCGTAGAATGCGCCAACTTGGAGTAAAGAATCGATGGCAACCGTTTGCGTAAAGCCCAGGTTTGATATTTGTGCGCAACTCGTTGCAGGGATCGCTATATGAGTGGCTCTGTTGGCATGAATTCCGCATTCGGCTACAAAACTTACCGGTTTAGTCGTGTACTAGAGTGGTGCCAGACTGCTAGTTTGAGCATGTCAATGTCTGGGAACCTGGAGAGGGGAGTTCAATTTGCTGATAGCTGCTGCCAAGAATCCCTTATTCGGCTACGGCTTGATTGCTCTGCTACTTTTATTTTGGGCCGGAGTTATCGTTTGGGGGCGCCGAGCCAAGACGGTGTGCAAGGTCTCTGTCGATCGTGATTCGGTGGTCATCTCTTTATTTGGTCCTGCCAGGATTCTCTCCCTGCGCAAGCAGGTTGTTTTCCCGCTGGATTCGGTTGTAAGCGTCAGGCCGACTTCAAATGTTTTTTCGAAGGGGGGAACCTTCAGCAGAAGAATTGGTTCGTGGACCATTCCAACGTTCTTCAAGGTCGGATCATTCAGGGGAGTCAGGGATAAAGGGACGACATTTTGGGCATGTTTCACGGGAGAGTCAGCAATAACTTTTGAACTGGTAAACAATCGATATCACTATGTCGTGGTTGATGTCGATGATCCCGAAGCAACTGTCGATTTACTTCAAAGGTATGGAATATAGTTTTTCAAAGAGGCGAGTTTGCGTGTTTGGAGGGTCTGACCCTCTCCTTTTTGGTGATCAGGATCTCAAGTGCTGAATTGATTTCAGCTCTGGTGTTGACGGGGTCGATCACTGCGTCCACAAAGCCTCTTTCTGCAGCTATCCAAGGCGTAAGGTAAGTTTCCCGGTAACTCTCTTGATAGGCAAGCCTTTCGTCGTCGGAGGCTCTCCTCATTAGTATCTGGGCTGCCCCCTGCGCCCCCATTACCGCTATCTCGGCTTGCGGCCAGGCAAATACGATGTCGGACCCCATTCCCTTGGAATCCATGACTATATATGCGCCTCCATATGCCTTTCGCACGATTACGCAAATTCGGGGAACGTTGCATGCAGCATAAGAGAATGCGAGTTCGGCGCCATGCCTGATCATTCCCCGCCACTCGATGTCCTTTCCCGGCAGGAACCCTGGAGTATCAACGAGCGTGATGAGGGGCAGATTGAACCCGTTGCAAAATCTGACGAATTTTGCGCCTTTCTGTGATGCCTGAATATCGAGTGTGCCAGCCATAGACTGAGGCTGATTTGCCAGTATCCCAACTGATCGGCCACCGATTCTGGCTAGGCAGGTTACGATTTGAGGAGCCCATTTGGCGCGGAGTTCGAGGTACTCGCCATTGTCAGAGAGTTCTTCGATAATTGTCCTCACATCATATGAGCCCGTCGGAGATGCCGGAATGATGGTGGATAGAATGGGACAGATGCGGTTTGGATCGTCGGCATCGTCGACTCTTTTGGGCAGGCTGTTTGCTGAATCTGGAAGATAGGAAAGCACTTCCGAAATACTTTCGATGAGTTCGTTCTGATCGGCCACCTCAAGAACAGCTACGCCTGATCGCGAAGCCTGGATATGCGAACCACCTAATTCCGCATTGGTGGTTTTAACGCCGGTAAATTCTTCGACCATCGCAGGTCCAGAGACATAGGCATATGAATCTACAGCGCTTATGACAATGTCCGCCAATCCGAGAAGCAAGGCCGGCCCGGAAATAGCAGGTCCGGTGAGTCCGATGATGATTGGAACTATGCCGGAAATATCGGTCAATGCCTTGGCGGCTTTTCCCCAGCCAGCTAAGGCGGAAATGCCATCGGAAATGGATGCGCCCGAAGTTGATAAAACAAGCACCAGTGGCAATAGGTTTTCTTTGGACAAGACGGCGGCGCGAGATATTTTGGCACCATCATCCTGTCTGAATGCACCCCGCTGCTGGCCAGAATTGGAAAAAACGGCTATTACCTTCCTGCCA
The DNA here is from genome assembly GCA_021785315.1 of Actinomycetes bacterium. Next base: position 3,884 of record JAJYFX010000003.1, read on the forward strand.
TCCAACTCCGCTACAAATACCTCGGTGGATCCAGGAACTCTTGTGAGAATTCCAAGCTTTGCTGGTGGTTTTGAGAGTATGTTGTCCTGGTTTATAGACACTCGCTGACCTCTGACGTGTCAAAGTAACTTAGTGGAGCAGATCGATCAAGTCGGCCCTCCATTGTTAATTTGAACGCCTATCGGCAAATGATTTGATAGCTTGTCACCTTTTTGGCCTAAACCGAATTAGATGCCATTCGGATGTTTCTATGCTTCCTTATGAGCCGTTGGTCATGACTGGGATCCCGAAGTTGAGAAAACCCGATTGTTGCAGTGCCTCGTTTGGATGGGTAGCTCGGTGAAATTCTGCGTCTATGCCTAGAAAACTGCAGTTGAAAGGAAGGCTGCGAACCGCGGTTGGGGTTCTGTGGGTTCTGGCTGCCACTGCAGTTGCGTTTTACCTGATTACTGACCGCAGTTCCGAGTTGTCTGGAATTGCGGGCGTATTCTCCCATTTAAATTATTATTTCCTTCTTCCCGCAATAGTTTTTGAAAGTGCCTCGATGGCTGCCTACGTCCAGCTGATGAGATCAACGCTTGCGGCTAGTGGAACGGATGCCGGATTTTGGAGAGTATCTGCCGTCTTTTTGGCCTCTAATTCAATCAACAATGCGGTCCCAGGGGGTACTGCCTTTGCCTCAGTCTATTTATACCGACGATTCAGGGACATTGGGGCAAGCGAAGGCGTATCGGGGTGGACCGTAGTAGCGGCCAATGTGCTAGCTGGTCTTTCGTTGCTTCTGCTGGCATTTGTCGGCCTTGTTCTTTCCGAGGGCAGTGTATCGGGAATCTCATTGACTGGGTCTCTTGCCAGCATTGCAGTCGTGTTCATTGCCGCGATTGTCGTCGTAGCTCGGGCGGAGAAGTTTACTGCGCTCGTGGGTGCGTTCCTTGGATTCCTGGAGCGCAAGCTGGATGTGTCCTGGAAGACGACGCGGAAAGTTATCGACATAGCTCAAGATATCAAGGTGATCTCTCCTTCGGCGTCACGGTTGACCCGGGCATTTTCATGGGGAATGGCAAACTGGGTTTTCGATGCCACGGTACTGGTAATCGTCTACTATGCCACTAAATCGCCGGTACCTTACACGGGTCTGCTCCTTGCGTACAGCGCGGGACAGCTAGCCGCGAACCTGCCGATCACTCCGGGTGGACTGGGAATTGTGGAAGGCTCGATTTCAATTGCGTTGGTGGCTTACGGGGGTAATCAGGAAGCATCGATCGCCGCTGTTCTGTTGTACCGTTTTTTCAGTTTTTGGATTTGGCTGCTGCCCGGGTTGGGCTGCTACATAGGATTGCGCTGGAAGAGCAGATCCAAGCAACCAAGTCAGAGTTCGGACGGAGAACCTCTAGTGCTGGAGTCAAAAGATGAATAGGACCGATGCGCCTTTGGGAAGGAGGAGAACGCTGCGCATTGCTGCCGCCGGTCTGTTTTGCGCTGTAGTTCTGGCCTCATGTTCGCCCGGCAGGATTCAGCTGTCTGCCGGCGCTGCACAGTGTTTCGAGGTCTTACCTAATGCCCAAAAGGCAGTTTCAGCCGCCAAGGTGTTCTACGGTGTGCGCCTGATTAGCGACAAGACTGCGCAAGCAATTCTTTCAGGAACCATCCCGCAGGCGAATTCGGATTATTGCCTGGTTGCATACCGTCTTGAACTGCCAAGGCAAACTGAGTTGTCTCGACCGACGAAGCATTTTGAACTCGTGGTAGTCGCTCCGAAGTCAAAGCAAGTTATCGCGATAAGAGAGGTTAGGAGGCTTCCATTCAGCTTCAGGCGCAGCCTATCGGTTAACTAGAAGCGCCTGATTTTCGGTGCTTTGCTCTCTCTGAGCCTTGCAGGGTAACTTTTCGCAGCCTGACTGCCGCTGGGGTAACCTCAACGCACTCATCTTCGTTTAGGTACTCAAGTGCCGCCTCCAAGGTCATGCGGAGCGGGGGGGTTAGCCGTACAAACTCTTCTGCGGTCGAAGACCGAATGTTGGTAAGTTTCTTTTCCTTTGTCGGGTTGACGTCCATATCGTCATTTCGGGAGTTCTCTCCGATCAGCATGCCTTCGTAGAGGTCTTCTCCAGGGCCAATGAATAGGGTGCCTCGTTCTTGCAGGTTGAGAAGGGCGTATGCCGTTGATACCCCCGTCCTGTCTGCCACCAGAGAACCGTTCGAGCGGTTGCGCATTTCCCCAGCCCACGGTTCCCACCGCTCGAAGCCGTGATTAATTATCGCCGTGCCTTTGGTCTGCGTCAGAAGCTCAGTTCTAATGCCGATTAGGCCTCTCGAAGGAATGAAATAGGTCATCCTCACCCAACCGGTTCCGTGATTTATTACCTGGTCAAGTGAGCCTTTCCTCTGAGCCAGCGTTTGGGTTACCGGTCCGAAAAACTCCTCAGGCATGTCTATCTCTAGGCGTTCAACGGGCTCGTGAATCTTGTCAGCAATTTCCCTCGTGAGCACCTGGGGCTTGCCGACGGTCAGCTCGAAACCCTCGCGCCTCATGGTCTCAATCAACACTGCCAGCGCAAGCTCGCCGCGGCCCTGGACCTCCCAAGTATCGGGTCTTTCGGTATTGAGAACTCTAACCGATACGTTTCCGATGAGTTCAGAGTCCAACCTTGATTTGATCTGGCGCGCTGTTAGTTTCTTGCCGTCCTGGCCGGCAAGGGGAGAGGTGTTGACGCCAAATGTCATGGAAAGACTTGGTTCGTCGACTCTGAGTACCGGCAGAGGACGTGGATCGTTAGGATCGGATAATGTCTCTCCAATGGTAATCTCTTGAAATCCAGCGATGGCTACAATTTCGCCTGGACCGGCTTCATCGGTCTCTTGCCTTGTCAGGAGATTGGTGATGAGAATCTCCGCGACTTTGCCCTTTTGTATCGTGCCATCGATTCTGCACCAAGCGACGTTCTGTCCTTTTCGAACCGTACCGTTGGCGATACGGCATATAGCGAGTCTCCCAAGATACGCGCTGCCGTCAATGTTGGTTACCAGAGCCTGAAATGGGTATGACTCGTCGAATTCCGGCGCTGGTATATATTGGAGGATAGTCTCGAACAGAGGCTTGAGATCCTGACCACGCTGACCTGGATCTAGGTTTGACCAGCCCTGCTTTGCGCTGGCGTAGACAATCGGGAATTCAATCTGGTGTTCTTTGGCGTCTAAGTCCAGGAATAGCTCGTATATCTCGTTGATGACTTCATCGGGCCGCGCATCTGGACGATCGACCTTATTTAAAACCACGATTATCGTCAGGTTGGACTCAAGCGCTTTTCGCAGTACGAATCTGGTTTGAGGCAAGGGTCCTTCGGCGGCGTCGACCAGAAGTACAACGCCATCGACCATTGCCAAGCCACGCTCAACTTCGCCCCCGAAATCAGCGTGGCCAGGGGTATCAACAATATTGATCTTTACGCCTTCGTAATTGATAGAGGTTTGCTTGGCCAGGATGGTTATGCCCTTCTCCCGTTCAAGATCCATGGAATCCATCACTCTGTCAACCACTTCTTGGTTGGCCCTGAATGCTCCGGTCTCTCTAAGCATGGCGTCTACCAGGGTGGTTTTACCGTGGTCGACGTGGGCGATAATTGCCACATTTCTAAGATCGTGGCGAATTGACATCTATTTACTCCAATGCGGGGACTAGGAAATTTTCTCTGCGCGTGCTCAGTGGCACAACTTATGCGCAAAGGCTACCTAGTAATCTATTAGCCCTACAGGAAATACCGTTTACACCTGAGGGAACCTCTTCGCGTTGCGGTCAAGCTCGCGCTGTATGTCATCCCAAGTAACGGGGTCAGGATCGAGCCCCAACTCCTCGTCTTTGTCGGCTCTCAGCAGCACCCAGACCGCGACTCCCCAGAACACCGCCAATGACAAGACTTTGGCAACTGCACCTGTCAGCTGCTGATCGGCAACCGCACTTATTCCGAGTACGGAATGGCTATACGACGGGTAAAGAGATCTCTTTGCAAATATCAGGACGATTGCTGGAAAGTTGGGAAGCAGAGACAGAACAAACAAATATGCCAATCTTCCGGCGGTTGAAAGTTGCCTTACACCGGGCAGCATTCGCAGGATCGGTATCCAAACAAGCAGCGCTGCCAAGAGCAGGGAGAGGTGCACGAGTTGTTGGGCTATCACTGAAGACATTTCAAAAGCCACAACTTTTGGAGCCATTGCCAAAATTGAACAAGCCGTAAAAATCAAGATGGAAGGTGCCGGACGCGTTAGATGCTTCAAGAGATAGTCCAAAAACTTGGGTCTTGTTAGCGTCACCATCGAAGCCTTTGGGAGGGCCGCCAAAAGCAAAGGGGCTGCGGATAGGGTTATCAACAGTTGTTGGACCATTAGGGCAAGTAGCAGGTCGTGTTGCGCTAGGTCAGCAAGAGGCCAGAAGTTTGCAGCGAAAAGTGAAAGTATCCCGAATAGAAATAGATATTTTTGCCTCCACGTCGTCTGTGACCAGCCGGAGATAAATTGATTCTTTATGGAGCGCCGCTCACCTGCACGGCTGCCAAGCGCGCAAATGAATGGATACATTAAAATTGATATCACTGTGACCGCAACGGTGATCGGATGCGGTTGAAAAGATAGCGCGCCCATATAGAAAGTTTATTGCTGCGGCGAAATTGCGGCATCTCGACTTAATTAGAAGCCTATGTTTGAGATGAGCCCTGATTATGGGTAGCGAGCAGATGGAAGGATATCGGGTGGCGCGAGCGGACAAATTTCCTAGGCTTTTCAATTTAGTGATGCTGCTCCTGGACACCAAGAAGCCAATTTCTCTTGATGAGATTGCTCGCCGTATCGGGGGATTTCCGGATTCTCAAGGTGCAAGACATCAGGCTTTTGAGCGCGCCAAGAAGGAGCTTCGTGAGCTCGGCATACCCATAGCAACTTATAAAATTTCCGGCGAAGAGCAGTACGGATATCAGATAGACAAATCAGAGATGATCATTCCAGATCTTCGGTTCACCCAACAGGAAGCCTCTTCGCTCGCCGCGGCGAGTGCGCTGGTGAGCTTCGGAAGAGGTGAGCGCGAGTCAGCACTGCAGAAGCTTGGCTGCGTGATCGCTGGTTATGACGCAGTAGTGGCGAATATTCCCAGCCAGCCGGCATTGTTCCGCCTTTTCGAGGCAATTGGACTTAGCCGGATGGTGCAGTTTACATATCGCTCAATGCTTCGCAGCATTGATATCTACGGTATTTCCTTCAGGTGGGGAAACTGGTACCTGTTGGGAAATGAAAGGGAATCCGGGCAGTCCAAGACATACCTTTTGAATCGAATTGAATCGGAGGTTACAGTTACGGAAGTTCAGAGCCCAGAGCGGCCGAGGGACTTCGATTTCTCCTCGAGCCTGCCTAGGAATCGGTGGGAGCTTGGCCAAGGTGATCTTCAGATCGCCAAGGTACTTTTCCACTCCGATATTGCCCCGGTGGTTGAATTCGAATTTGGCGAGGAAAGCATAACGGAATTTCGGGACGACGGCTCAGCCGTAATGAGCATTCCAGTGGTAGATTCCGGATCGTTTATAGATTGGCTTCTCAGCTATTTCGACAAGGCTTTGCTCGTAGGGCCCCCGAATTTGTTGGAGGAACTAAAGCAGCACCTGAATCGGCTAGTTGACGAGTCTTTCCAAACCGCCGCCGATAAAGCGCTTAGTATTTTCGAATCCACAGATTGGCAGGACTTTGGATTGCGCGAAAAGCAATCTTCGAGCGAGCTCGTTTCCAGTGTGAGCGAACCTGCGAATGATGAAATGGCCAATTTGCGCAGTGCGAGCGCTATGTATTCAATGCTGGTTAGGATCCTTCCTTGGCTTGCCGCAAAAAAATCTACGTCGGTCGGCGAGATCTCGAGGGCGTTTTCGGTTAGCGGACCTGATGTCGTCCGGTTATTAGAAATCGCTGCTTGTTGCGGACTTCCGCCATATACGCCGGATTCATTGCTCGAGATCATCGTAGAAGATGATGGAACGGTCAGCAGCTATTTGGATATGGCCGTCATAACCTCCCCGCGAAAGCTCAGCACTCTCGAGGCCATGGTATTGGCCACTACCGCGTCTGCGGCATTGAAAGTCCCAGGAATTGATCAAAACGGTGAGTTGGCATCGGCGCTTGCAAAGTTGCAGGCATCTCTTGCCAAGTTTCAAATTGGGCTTAGCGAAGTCGACGTGAAGATCGAAGAACCCTATTTTCTCGAAGGGCTCAGGGATGCCGCGAATGAGCATCTTTCAGTCGCAATAACCTATTTCGCCGCATCTTCAGAGCGGCTAAGTACAAGAAGGGTTGACCCGTACCAACTCTTCGCGGAGTCCGGGAAGTGGTATCTTCGGGGATTCTGCCATCTAACGAATGAGATTCGGCATTTCTCTGTTGGCAGGGTGATTTCATGTGAAGTCCTTGGTGAAAGCTTTGAATTGCCAAAAGCTGAAATGCAGCGAATGTCCAAGGGCACCATACCGAGAGCATTTGGGGGGGCGGGAGACTGGATTGTTCTAGCTATTGCTGGCGACCTTGGCTGGATGGTCGAAAAACTGACCGACTCTCCCCAACTGCTTGCAACCGAGGGGCGGTTCAACTTATATGGTTTCCATTCATCATCTGCGGCTTGGCTCTCCAAACTCCTGATACGTTTGGATCCGTCGGCGTTCATCGTCTCGCCTGTCGCACTGCGCGGACTCAAGAGCCAATCTGTTCAAAGACTGGCTTCGTTATACGATTGATTTTTTTGACTAGTTGCACCTACTTCTGGGATAGTTGGATAAGACCCGCGGAGATTAAATCAAACTTAGTTGGGGGTTGGCGTGTCTGGACTTTTCGTCAGCTCGCTGGATGCGGGACGGCTGGAGTATTACTTCTCTGACCTCGCGAGCGGGAGGGAAGATTGCCGTGAGAATCTGAAGCCCGACGAGGTGGAGTTCTATGGCAACTGGTCGTGCGAAAAAAGTGTGCCTGAACAATTGGCCCGGTCTTTTAGAGAACTCAAGGGACTATGCAGCGATGACAGGTTTATAAGACCTGTCAGAAATGTCGGGTACGATCTATGCTTCACGGCTCCTAAACAAATATCAATTCTTGAGGCACTTTGGCCGGAACGTGCTGCCCAGATGCTGCGCAAGGGTTTCAAATCAGCGGTTGCCGAATCACTGGCGCGTATGGAGCCAAGTGTGAACTGGATGAGCGCCGGAAGCCTTTCGGCGGTCGGTTTTCTGCACTTCACATCGCGCGCGCTCGATCCTCATTTGCATACGCACGTCATCCTGGCAAATCGAGTCGAAGTCATGCCTGGCATTTTCAGAGCCGTGAATTCCACGGAACTGTTTTCCCGCGCCAGCGAATGGTCGGCAATATTTAGGCAGAATCTGGCCAAAGAGGTCTATTCCCGTCTCGGAGTGGTGATGATTTCGAGAGAGCTGTCGCAAGATGACGGCCCGACTCAGATTCCTGGATTTCCAACTGATGTCGGCGAGCTATTTTCCAAGCGCGCGGTGCAGGTAAGGGAGTTGGTCGACAGCTGGGGATCATCCGCGCCGAGCGCATCCAGAACAGCTTCGCTGATGAGCCGGACCGCAAAAGTTGGTCTGCCCGATAAATTGCTGAAGGAGCGCTGGAGGAAAGAGCTGTTCGAAGCGGGAAATACGCTTGATGAGCTAAACAGTCTGATTCCACGAAGGCCGGTGCAAACTAGGATCCTTTCGAGTGCAGAGGACAAGGATCCGGCGTTATTGGACCGCGAACGACAGAGTTTTGCGGGCAGGCTTGACAATTCAGTTCGTGGCCAGGGCTGGGTTAAGCTGGTCACCTTTGACGACAACATCTATCGTCGAATGGAAGCATTTTCCTTGGGAAGGATCGTCGGCGTATTCGCAGGCGGCAAACGGGCTTATGGGGATATCGCACCTGAATTGACGCCCGAGGAAGCATTTGTTGATCCAGTAGAAATTGTGTTTTTTGGGCGAATCGATGAAAGCGTTATGCTCAAGCAGGCTTTTGAATTGAGACATCGGAATCTCGTCGTTGCGTTGAGCAGCGAAGCCTATGAAAGATGTGATTTCACGAGACATCTCCCGGCGGATACGGCTTTCAACATGTGGGAGTCAATTCAGGCTCTGCGAGAGCCAGTTGGCGGGCATGAGCTGAATATGGGAGTTTCGTACTCGCCAACCGCGGATCTGGCCGAGTTGATTGGCACTCTCTCTGATAACGTCGCCAGCAAACGCTTGCCAGGTTCAATTGAGTCACATCTTATATTTCCCACCAGAACGGACAGGGATCTCGTCAGAACCGAACTTTTCAGGCATCTCGGCATTGAGGCCGGAGAGAGCGGGTTTTATGACGGTGAGCCTGTATGGATTCACTATGTGCCAAAAGGAATCACCTTGGGGGAGCGTCGCCAGGGCCGGATCGACCTCGTAGATCGCGTCGTAAGGTTTAACTCGCAGGGTCAGGAAGCGACTTTGCGTTTCGACAAGATGAATCTGAGAACAATGTTGTCGCCCCTCCTGGTGATGAGTGGCAGTGATGCAAAACGGGCATTTGGCGAGCACGGCCAATCAGGTCTTCGTTTAGGGGAATTTGCTCATTTTGACTCGGGTTCACGCACCTTAGAGATTCATGCAAATCGGATCAACCGCGTAAGACTGTCTTTGGGCCGAGATGATTTCCATCTTTCACGCGGGCTCGATAGGTCGCGCTACGATTTGCAGCTGGTGAAATTCGATACGGATGGCGGCCCTTTCAACCGGTTATAGCGCATTCCAGGGTGTGTCGTCGACCATGTCTTGGGTTTTTCTTGCTGGCTGCTAGGCCGTTTTCCTTTGCGCGGCGAATACGGGTATTCGGGTGAACCAAGGCATGTTCTCGGGCGACGGACCGCAGCCGCGAACGAATTGGGCGGCCCTTAGGGAAAAATGCAGTAGGGCCGCAAATGTATTAACCTCGGTCCCAACTCAGAAGCGACCGAGGAGGAATCACGGGCAAGGTGCAAAGCTGAAATGCTTCTGGTATTTTTTCGTGCATCAAGTCAACATGCGCCTCAGCAAAAACGGCAACCCGACAGTCGCGCAAGCTCCGCGTGCACTAACTCCCAAAGGTGGGATGGGAGTGCTAAATGAACTAGAGCTTGGCGACCAGCTTGAAGATTTCGGCAAGTTGCCCGCTTGGGTTCAAGGAAGTTTCAGTCATTCTGGAGCGAAGTTTTTCTTCGAATGCGGCCATCTGTGTTTCATCGTCCAGCTGATTGATACCCATGGTGGATTCATACTGGCTTGCGTGGGCCTTCAAGGCCTGAAGTTTGACCTTGAAGATCTCTTCGCCGATGTACTCGGTATGATCGGGCTCATCCGCCTCCCATAAAAGCATTTTCGAAGGGCGGTGATGTGTTCCCAATTCTGGAAAAAACAAGGGATCCCTAGCCGCTACGATACCATCCGTGGCCAGGAACCCAGCATGTCTATGGTCAGGATGCAATCGGTATCTCTTCCAGGGATCATGGGCCAACACTATTTCCGGCTTCAGCCTTCTAATTGCCTGAACGATTTGAGCCCGCTGTTGCATCCCTGACTGCAGCTCGCCATCAGTCCAACCCAGGAAGGTTACAGGCACCGTTCCTCCCAAGATTCGTGCCGCTTCGGCCTGCTCTTTCTGGCGACGGATCGCAAGAGCTGCGCCGTCGACGTTGGAGTCCCAGGTTCCCTTTGAACCGTCAGTGCAAACAAGGTGATATATTGCGCATCCTTTGGCAGCCCATTTAGCGAGAGTTCCACCACATCCGAATTCGATGTCGTCTGGATGTGCTCCTATCGCCAGAGCACTCGATGGGACTTCGAGATCCTGCGTTGGATTTGCGATATTGCTTGTCAAATACGTGGACATTGATGGCTATCTCCTGAATCGTTTCGCTTGCAAACCCGGTCAGCCGTCTGCAAATTCCGGCATTCTGGTTGGCAGCGCGGTTTGCGGCTCCCTTTTAAAACATCAATGCTATCTTGAATGGTTTTGCTCGCTCGACGTGTCGGAGTCAAGAATACCGAATGCGCCTCCGGCGGTCAGCTCTTCGTAGTCTGCTGGTGTATCGATGTCCATGGACAGCTCAGGGTTATCGTCGATGGTGATGTCAAGTTTTATTCGCGTGGCTTCTGCGAGATGTCTGCCAAACGACATCGGTCCATATGAGAATTGAAAGTAATCTTTGGTCGGCAGAGAAATTACATTTGTGCCATCGCATTTTCTGTCGGGAACAATAGTAAACGCTCCATCTTTAATGAGAGTCGTCAAGTCCTTGGCGAGCGGTAAATCTGCATGCGCTACGGTTACGTGGAGTACTCCGGCCTGGCGCAAAAGGTCGAACGCATGTTGCACCGCTGCATTAAGACCTTTTCCAGAGTCTTGAATCACAGGAATCTCTTTACCAGCCGCAAATTCTCGTACCTCCGGATCAGAGGTCACGATTGCAATCGGTACAGTTCCTGCGGCTGCAATGACTCTGGTTGTGCACTCGAGCATGAATGCAGTACGCGAAGCAGAATCGAGGACATTAGAAAGCCGGGACTTACTATCGGAAAATGACCTGATCGGAATCAATATTACGTGCTCACCTGATAATGTTTGAAGGTCATTTTGCTTTATGCTCATTATCTTTAGTGTAGGCATGAAAGAATGTTTCAGCATTTGACCAATTAAGTGGAGGGTGGAATTGGAGCAGGAGGAGGGCAATCAAGTTCTGCCTACGTCTTTGCCGATCCGGCTCCTTGAGATGTTGCGGGAACGTGACATCTCTGATGACGAGATCATCGCGAGTCTCAAGAATGACACGCTTCACCTTTTGGCAGTTGACCAGATGCTGGGTCCGCCTCGGAAGCGGCTGACCATAGGCGAACTGTCTGCTGAAACCGGGGTCGACCTGGCATCGATCAGGCGGCTTTGGCGTGCGTTAGGTTTCGCAGATGTTACCGAAGATGAACGCATCTTCAGTTCGATTGACGTCGAGGCGATCACGTCTCTTTCTAGCTTGATGTTTACGAGTACCACGGAATTCGACGTTGCCATACAGTTGTCCCGCGTCATCGGATCATCCATGGCTCGCATTGCTGCAGCCGAGATCGTAGCCTCCAACAGTCTTAAGGGAATCGGACTTGGCTCCAAAGACTTCACTACAGTTGATTTGGCCGATCGTTTTACGCAGTACTCTGCCTCAATCCTTCCAGCGGTGCCACAACTACTGGTTTATGCTTGGATCCGTCACTTACATGCCGCAGGCCATCGCGCGATGGTCGCTCTTGACAAGGGCGTCCGCGACGTATCGGAAAGAATACTTGCGATAGGGTTCGTAGACCTGGTTGGATTTACGGTTTTATCTCAGCAGCTCACCACCCAGGAGCTTGGCGCCGTGGTATCCAGATTTGAGGAGCTTTCCGCCGATGCGGTGAGCAGGCGCGGTGGACGTGTCGTGAAGATGATTGGCGATGAGGTCATGTATGTAGTCGATGACCCCGAAGCTGCCGTTGAGATCGGATTGGAACTCAAGGAGGAGTACGCCAAGGAGAAGCTGCTGTCTGAAGTGAGAGCCGGCGTTGCATATGGATCGATTCTGGCCCGCGAGGGTGACTATTACGGACCTGTGGTTAATCTGGCATCGCGGATAGTGAGCATCGCAAATCCGGGGACAATCCTCGTGTCGGACGGTATCCAACAGGCTCTTTCGGGCAACACAAAAAACCGCCTCGTTCCACTTAGGCCGCGGTATCTAAAAGATCTGGGCTCGGTGCAGCTGTGGGTAGTTAATCCAAGTGATTGAGGATCCACTTCCAGCCTGGCCTGACTCTATGTCGCACACGCCTTATGTTTTTAAGGTATGAGTCTTCTTCGCCCGTCTCTCGCGGCGCAACTCCATGTGGAACGCGGGCTCGATCTTGGCGGCTTTCGCTATGTAATAGGAGTAGACGAGGTCGGCCGGGGATCATGGGCTGGGCCTTTGTGTGTTGGAGCGGTGCTTTACGATGTTCGGTTTCTTATCGAATTCATGTCCGATCAGGTCGCGTCGTCAATTGCCTTGCCGGAGTCGAGAAAAAGTATTGAGTATCTCCAGGTGAATGATTCCAAGTTGCTGTCTCCCAGGCAGAGAGATGCCCTTGATAAGCCAATCAAAGACTTGGCAACGGGTTACGGACTGGGATTTGTCGAGGCACGCGAGATCGACCAGATAGGAATGTCGGGGGGATTGGTGCTGGGACTCGACAGGGCTCTGGTGCCGCTTGGCGGCTTCTTAGATTCCTCACTGATTCTTTTAGATGGCACCGTCAATTTTTCCAGGCATCTCAATGCTAAAACGTTCGCCAAAGGTGATTCGAAGAGTTTTGCCATCGCCTCTGCCTCCATCATTGCCAAGGTTGCTCGGGACGAGGTGATGAAGCAGGAGTCCGAGAATTATCCCTGGTATGTGTTCGAAAGCAATAAAGGTTATCCGTCGCCAGTTCATGTGAGCGCATTACATGCCATGGGTCCCAGCCAGATTCATCGCAAATCATGGTCCTATATGACTAACCTTCCATGGCTGGTCAGGATTGCAGAGATGGGGCCAGAGCGGTTGACTTTCGGCATGTAGTAGCTCGGTTTATCGAGCATCAAAAGTTGTAACGTCAAAGATCAATACGGCAGATTTTATTTAAAGATGCAAACTTGTACGGACAAGTGGTAGACTGGCATCGTGAATATGGGATCCTTTGTAGTTGAGCTGTTTTTTATATGTGTCGTCGCTGGTTTGGCCGGGTCACTGCTCGGAATCGGCGGAGGGATCATTGTCGTCCCTGTTTTGACACTTGTATTTCATGTCGACATTCGTTTGGCCATCGGCGCATCGATCATTTCGGTAATCGCAACTTCTTCCGGCGCTGCCGCGGCTTATGTCAAAGAGCACCTCACCAATATGCGTGTGGGAATGTTTCTGGAAGTAGCTACGACAACAGGCGCCATAACCGGTGCTTATGTTGCCGGCCTGGTGTCCCAGAAAGTCCTTTACGTGGTCTTTGGGGTGATACTCGCCTATTCCGCTGTTCAGATGTTCAGGGGACATTTTCGAAACACGGAACGGCCGGTTCCTAAAGATGCATTGGCCGACAGGCTTCAGCTGCACGACGCATATTTTGACGAGGCTGAGGGGCGGGAGATTCGCTACAAGGTCACCCACACGAAATTTGGCCTTTTCCTGATGTATATTGCTGGAATGGTGTCGGGTTTGCTGGGAATTGGATCTGGCGCGCTAAAGGTTCCGGCGATGGACCTAGCGATGCGTCTTCCGATGAAGGTGTCCACTGCAACGTCCAACTTCATGATTGGCGTTACTGCAGCGGCTTCTGCAGGTGTGTATTTCGCTCGGGGCGAGATTGATCCCTTTGTGGCAGCGCCTGTAGCTGCTGGTGTTTTGGTTGGCGCGGTCGGTGGTTCGCGGGTTCTCCCCCGACTTAAGAACGGTTTTATTCGCAGCCTGTTCGTTGTTGTTCTTCTGGTCATTTCGATTGAAATGCTTTACAAGGGGGTCGCCTAAATGGCCCGAAAAGAGTTGGTGGATGCCTCCCAGGTGTTGGGAGATGATTTCAGGTCCGAGGCGTTAAGAAAGCAGCTGGAGAGGATCCAACGGGCTGAGTCGGTGATATCGGCTGTACTCAGGATAGGGGTGCTCCTCTCTCTTTTGGTTGTAGTTGTCGGAGTCGCAGTATCATTTGTCGGAAAGCCGGGTACGTACCTCCATAACAACGCGATAAACAAGGCCTTGCTCACCAGGAGCTCCGACTACCCGCACAGCCTTTCGGCTGTTTTCAGCGGACTGTCACATTTCCAGGGTGAGGCAATAATCGTCTTTGGACTGATCATTTTGCTGGCGACTCCAATACTCAGAGTTCTCGTCTCCGCCGTAATCTTTGCTTTTCAGCGGGATCGGTATTTTGTCCCCGTTACCGTTTTCGTGTTTCTGGTGCTTGTCACCTCATTTCTGTTGGGCAAGGCTGGGGGCTGATGGATGGGGGCGATTTTCAGAAGCGATCGCGCTTGGGAGGTCTCGATTGAACTGGATTCGTTTAGCCCCGAGCCACTATGGTCGCAGCTGGTCAACGTGATAACCCGCTAACTAGATGCCGATGCGTATCGTGATGGGTTTCCATCCGAACATGGGCTAATGCAAAGACGCAAGATTTCCGGATATACAGTCCGTGACGCTATCAGACAGCTCACTGCGCAGGGAAGACTCTGTTAAGTCCAGGGAAAAGCGACCCTCGTTTCGCTGTGGCACGACCACTTGTTTGCTTGGAGGTATAGCCTTGTCGCGGAGATCACCAAGAGTGGTTTGGTCGAGTTATCGGTGGTGTTGGCCCTGGCGGTCGCGCGTTTGAATCGTGATATTGCTGCTGGTGGGACAGGCCGCGGGGACGAAGTATTTTTCGTGGAACAGGTCCGCAAAGCTGGCAAATAGTTCGCCGTAATCAACAGGTCATGGTTTCCCAAGAATGTAGGTGTTCGCTTTCCGGCGGCAGACCCATCCTGGGGTTCGATATATGTGGTACTTGAAAAATACTGTTACATTGTCAAAACCGGCGGCTGGGAGCCGATATGGGCGACGATACCAGCTGAACCGGACCTGCGCTCCTGGAGCTCAGTGCAAATGCTCCAGTCCTTTCACTTGAGAGAGCCGCATATTCGGGCCAGACAGCGGTCGAATGGAGAGAAAATCGGGTTCGAGACGGTCGGTTTGTCTGCTGGCGCAGTGGGATCGGAAGTCTGGCACCATAACGCTGCGAACGATTGAAGACGTTCGTTTGGACTGACTGCAATACTGCGCGGCGAGTGTCGCAACTTCGTGTTATCGTCAGAGTTATGGTACCTGAGCCAAACGGTGATCAAAGGCAGTTGGATCGCTTAAAATCGATCGAGTGGAGTCGGCAGCTTTTAGAAAAACCGGATGACTGGTGCATTATTGACACTGAGACCACCGGCCTACAACCAAGACATTCCCGAGTCGTGGAGATATGCGTTGTCAGCGGCAGGGGAGAAATAGTATTTGACAGTCTGATCGATCCTGGTGTTCCAATTCCCCGGGAAGTCGCCGAGATACACGGGATTTCCGACCAACTGGTAGTCGGTGCTCCTTCGATCGCTGATGCATGGCTGCAACTGCAAGAGGTGACTCAGGACAAACTTATCCTCGCTTACAACAGCTCCTTCGACCGAGGCATGCTGTTCTATGAGGCCGTCAGAAATGGTTTGCCGAAGCTAAAGAGCGAGTGGGACTGCGTAATGGTCAAGTACTCTGCGTTTATTGGTATTTGGAATTCCAGGTTTGGAAATTATCAATATCAGAAGCTACCGTCTGCTGGCCATAGATCCAATATCGATTGCAAAGTCACGCTCGACTTGGTTCGTCTCATGGGCGATTCGAAGTCTTGATAGCAATTCCGTGAAAGCAATATCAGCAAATAGATCACACGGTTGCCCAGAATTTTTTAATCACGATTAAGGTAGACCTGTTATTAAAAGCGCGATTTTACATGCTAACTATTGGGTTTGTGAACTGGTGGACTTTGATCCAGCGTCAAACGTTTTTGGAGGTGAGTCCGATGTCTGAGGTATATGACGTCCTTGTAATTGGTGGTGGCCCCGGCGGTTATGCAGCTGCTTTATATGGAGCCTCAGCAGGATTGTCGGTTGCGGTGGTCGAGAAGGAAAAGGTCGGAGGCACCTGCCTACATAGAGGGTGTGTGCCAGCCAAGGAATTTTTGGAAACTGCCGCAGTATTCAGAAGCGTGTCTGCAGCTTCGGAATTTGGAATTTCTGCGCCTGAGCCTAAGATCGATTTTTCGGTTTCCCAAGCCAGAAAGCAAAAGGTCGTAGACCAGCTATGGAAAGGTCTGTCCGGCCTAATGAAGAGCCGTAAGATCGAGACCATCGAAGGCGTGGGAAAATACATTGGTAACGGTAGGGTCGAAGTTTCCGATGGCCGCATTCTGGAGGGGCAGAATGTCATTCTTGCTTCTGGGTCTGTTCCAAGAACCATCCCGGGATTTGAAATCGACGGAAAGATCGTTATGACCTCCGACGAAGTTCTGTCGCTGGATTATTTGCCCTCAAGCGTCGCGGTAATTGGCGGCGGAGCAATTGGCTGTGAGTTCGCTTCAATGATGGCTGATCTTGGCGCCAAGGTAACCGTGCTTGAGGCTCTGCCCCAAATATTGACCGGAGTGGACAAGGACCTTGCGGATGTGGTTCTTAAATCATTTCGAAGAAGGGGTATCAATGTTCATTCGGGAGTTGCAGTTTCCGGGCATACTCCCAAACCAGATTCGAGCGGGACCACGGTTTATTTTGGGGACCAGCAGTCGGTCTCTGTGGAAGCAGTCATTGTTTCTGTAGGCCGGCGCCCAAATTCAGGGGGGCTTCTCGGAGAAGGTACATCCGTACAAATTGATCAACGCGGATATGTTATCGCTGATCCTTATATGAGAACCACCGAGCAGGGAGTATATGCGGTAGGAGATCTCGTATCGACGGCTCAGCTTGCGCATATTGGTTTCGCCGAGGCGATAGTGGCGATCAAGCATATTCTGGGTGAGCCAGTGGCTCCAATTGAATACTCAAAGGTGCCGTGGTGTATTTACTGCCATCCTGAGGTTGCTTTCGCAGGACTTACCGAAGAGGCTGCTAGGGCAGCCGGATTCGATATTGTGGTGAAGAAGGATCCGCTAGGCGGCAACTCCCGAGCCCGCATTATCGGGGAGACCGACGGACTGGTAAAGGTGGTGGCGGAAAAGTTGCCAGACGGTTCTGCTGGTCGCGTTCTCGGTGTTCATCTCGTAGGTCCTTGGGTAACCGAACAACTTGGTCAAGGATATCTTGCAGTTAACTGGGAGGCTACTCCAGATGAGATTTCTCAATTCATTCAACCTCACCCGACTCTCTCCGAGGCTTTTGGGGAGACCGTATTAGCATTGACAGGAAGGGGACTTCACGTTGGCTGATATTACTATGCCCCAGCTAGGGGAGACTGTTACAGAAGGAACAGTTACCAAGTGGCTGAAGAAGGTTGGCGACTCAGTTGCTCAAGATGAAATAATTTTTGAAGTTTCGACAGACAAGGTTGACTCGGAGGTACCATCGTCAGCTTCCGGTGTCTTGACTCAGATTCTCGTCGAAGAGGGCGAGACGGTTGATGTCGGCACGGTTTTGGCGATTGTTTCTTCCGGCGATGAGGCGCCAGCGTCAGCACCACAAGCCGCACCGGCTGAAGTGCCGGCTCCTGCGCCAGCACCACAAGCCGCGCCGGCTCCGCAACCTGCACCGGCTCCGCAACCTGCGCCAGCACCACAACCCGCACCGGCTCCGCAACCTGCGCCAGCACCACAAGCCGCGCCGGCTGAAGTGCCAGTTCCAGAACCGGCTTCGGCCTCGGCCCCGCAACGTGATGCGCAAGCGCAAGAGAGTGATGGATCGCTACTTTTGTCGCCAGTGGTCCGAAAGCTGATCCACGACAATGGGATCAATCCGTCCGATATCACTGGTACTGGCGCTGGCGGAAGAATAACCAGGTCAGATGTTTTGACTTATTTGGATAAGAGAGCCTTTGGAGCCGACCAGGCTGAATCACAGATTCCGCCGGCACCTGCTCAGCATGGCGAGACGCGACAGGAAGCGGTAGCACCTGCAAGCGTGTCGCCGGCACCAAGACCGCAGTCTCCTGCGACTCGGAGTGTTCCAGCTGGGTCGAGTCTTGTTGGCCCGAGGGATGAGGCGATTCCCTTCACGAACATCCGGAGACGAACTGCAGAGCACATGGTTAGATCGAAGGCGACCTCACCACACGCCCTGGTTTCA
>JAJYFX010000120.1 GCA_021785315.1 Actinomycetes bacterium
CGATAAAATCAACCTTGCCTGACTCTTTTCTCGACAGCGCTGCAAATTCTGGCAACTCGGTCTTGCAAGGAATACACCAGGAAGCAAAAAAGTTGAGTACTACTGGATGCCCGACAAACTGGCTCAATTTAAGATATTTTGCCGATGAATTGACGCTTGTCAAGTTGAAGTCGGGCGCGTGCTTGCCCACCAATGGTCCGCCTTGCTCAACTCCAACAGCCTGGGCGAGGGGAGACTGCTTGGGGTACCTTGTGCTTGACAATGATGCGGCCACCGAGTAAACGATCAGAACTACCAAAGCCAATGTCAAACCTATAAAAACAATCTTTTTTGTCGTGACAGGATGCCGGATACGTTTCGACTTAACGGAGCCTGACAAAAATATCTATCCCCATGGCCAAGAATAACAACGTTAGATAGTAGATCGAAAAGCTGAATACCCTCATTGCTAATTTCGGAGAACACTCCCTGTAAAGGCGAACTGTATATGCAAAGAAGGCGCCGCCAAGAACTAGCGCGGAGACGGAATAAATCATGCCCAGGTGCGCGACCGGTACTAGTACCAGCGTAACGATCCACAAGAGCACTGTGTAAATCACAATTTCCGAAGCCGTCCTCTTGGCGGTTGCCACAGCTGGCAGCATTGGAACGTTCGCCTTGGCATAATCATCCTTGTAACGGAAGGCCAAGGCCCAAAAATGTGGCGGCGTCCACAAAAATATGATCAAAAACATGATCAGCGGAGTCCAAGAAACCGAATTTGTCACAGCGGCCCAACCAACCAGAACTGGAGCTGCTCCCGCTGCACCACCTATCACTATGTTCTGAGATGACGATCTCTTGAGCCAGATCGTGTAGACAAAGATGTAGAACAGTGCCGCAGCCAGAGCAAGCACCGCACTGAGCAGGTTAACCGCCACTACCAGCACCAGAAATGCCGCCACCTCCAAAGCTACAGCAAATGCCAGCGCAGCGGAGGGGGAGATCTCGCCGGTTACCAAAGGGCGCTTCTGGGTTCTTTTCATTATCGAATCGATATCCCTGTCGACCCACATATTCACTGCATTGGCTCCTCCAGCGGACAAAGTTCCGCCGGTAAGAGTCATGACCACCAACCAGATGTCGGGAATGCCTTGTTTTGCCACAATCATCGCCGGCACAGTGGTGATCAAAAGCAGTTCGATGATACGCGGCTTCATCAGGGCAACGTAACTCCCGACAACCCTGACAGCGCTGCGCCGTCCTGCAATGCCTACCATTAAATTCATATCGACCTAACGCTAATGATGTCCCAAAATTCATGCCATCAAAGATGCGATCCCGCCACGTTCCTGGAATTAATTCTGGCCGGTTGGCAGCAATTAAATCACCATAACCATCCAGCAACCCTCATGAAACTCCTAAATTTAAAATGGCTAAAATCTGACAGATTCCGTGAACAACTTTTACTGAAACTTTGCTTCCACCCTATCATGTGACCAGCTTTATTAATTCAGACTGGAACAAAGGTTGCATATGAAGACAGCCCGGCGAATAACCGCATTGAGAACCCTGTTGGATGAGGCAGGGATAGATATCCTCATCATCACTAATCTCCTCAACATCAGATACTTGACGGGATTCACCGGCTCGGCCGGAACCTTGCTGATCGCATCAGGCTCCAGGTCGGCCGGCGATCTCGGCATGCTGTTCACCGATGGCCGCTACCGCGAACAAGCAGCATTTCAGATTGCCGAATCGGAGGCTCAGGTTGACGTTCGGATCGGAAATGGGCGCATGCAGTTCGATGCGTCAAAACTCTTTGCGCGGGGCAGTTCGAATATCACCATCGAGGAGGACTCAACCTCGCTCGCCACGTTCAATCAATGGTCTGAGGCGATGGAACAAACTATACGTCCCAGCACCGTTAAAGTCGAAACTCTTCGACGCTTCAAAGATGAAGTCGAGGTGAGCCAGCTACGAAGAGCCGGGCAAATTGCCGACACGGCTCTATCTCAAGTACTTCCCAGGCTTAAAGATGAACCCACGGAGAACGAATTTGCCGCGGAGTTAGAGTTTCAAATGCGAATGCTCGGAGCGGAAGGGACGTCGTTCGAAACTATCGTTGCCTCGGGTTCAAACTCCTCGATGCCGCACGCACGTCCTACGGACAGGAAGATTATCGAGGGAGACACAGTGGTGATCGATTTTGGGGCCACCTGCAATGGATATCATTCAGACTGCACCAGAAGCTACTTCATGGGCAGCACGCCAAGTAAACAGTTTGAGCGGATATACGACGCGGTCGAACAAGCTCAAAAAGCCGGCGTTTCGAAATCAGTTCTGGAGGCAGAGATATCCTCTATTGACAGAGCGTGCCGGGGCTCGCTGGCCGAGAATCAGCTAGCTGAATTCTTTACACATAGCACTGGCCACGGAGTTGGATTGGAGATTCACGAACTCCCCTGGGTCCATGGCGAAAGCAACTCGAGACTTTGCCTAGGCGATATCGTCACGGTCGAGCCCGGGGCCTATCTCCCAGGTGAAATCGGCATCCGCATCGAAGATACCATCGCCATCACGCAAGCTGGAAGTGAATGCCTAACCATGATCGCCAAAACTCCCCTGATTTCCTGAGGAACACTAACCCTTGGACGCACGGCCTTGGAAAAGCCAGGCAAAGGGTTAGAATGTGTACCGCGTTCATAAACGCGCTACTTTCCTAGCCTGTTAGAAGGATCTTATGGCAATCTCAACATCAACTAATGATTTAAAAAATGGTATGACGCTGGATCTGCCTGACGGCCTATTTACCGTAGTTGAATTCCAACACGTAAAGCCCGGCAAGGGTGGTGCGTTTGTACGTACAAAGCTCAAGAATATGCG
This sequence comes from Actinomycetes bacterium, assembly GCA_021785315.1. Next base: position 2,866 of record JAJYFX010000120.1, read on the forward strand.
CACAGGCGCCGTGATAGAGCGTACCTACAGGGCCGACGAAAAACTGGACCAGGCAATAATCGACAAGCGAGATATGCAGTTCCTATACCGCGACGGTGCAGAATACGTGTTCATGGATACTTCCTCCTACGACCAGATCCAGATTGACCCGAGCGCTTTGGGTTCGGCTTCCAATTTTCTGAAAGAAGGCGACTCAGCAACAATCAGCCAATACGAAGGTTCGGTTGTGGCCGTAGAACTCCCGGCGGCCGTCGAGTTGACGGTCACCGAGACGGAACCGGGGATACAGGGTGACAGGGTTTCCGGTGCGCGAAAGCCAGCGACAGTTGAGACGGGCCTGGTTCTGCAAGTGCCTCTGTTCATTGAGACTGGCGAACGAATCAAAGTTGACACCAGAACAGGAGACTATCTAACTCGTGCCTGATTTAGGAGACGAGGATGACGCCAAAAGGGTCATCGACTCCATCGAAGACAGTGAAAGCAGCGAGGACTGGGTTGTCCCGATAATTACCCGGAGAGAGGGCCGGGAGAGAGTCATCTCGCTTCTTTATGAACTTGAGATGAAAAATAGTACTCCCGAAACCCTGCTTAGCGAATTGACTCTCAAACCAGATCCGTTTGTTCTCAAGAGGTACCTGGGAATCACCAGCGCCAAATCCCAACTGAATGAGCAGATCAAAAGCTTTTCCCAAGACTGGGATCCCTCGCGAATGCCCGTTTTGGACCACGCGATACTGCAGCTTGGCCTATTTGAGCTCATTTTTTGTCCCGAGGTGCCGACCGGAGCTGTCCTTTCGGAAGCTGTTGAGCTTGCTCAGAAATACTCAACCGAAAGTTCGGGAAAGTTCATAAATGGACTACTCTCAGCTGCGGCACGGCAGCTCAGGGGACAGGAATAGTTGTTTCGCATCTTCTCTGAGTCGCCCGGCCCGGGGCCGGGGTTTTGGCACCTGGCAAAAAGTTACTGGTTCAGCTCCGACAAAACCTCTTTCACCAGCACAACGTCAACGTCCCGCACCACTTGTACCCCTGATCTCGAATCAAGCACGAAAGTGAGGGTACCGAAAGATTTTTTGTCCTTAAACATAGAGTCGATCAACCGTTCGGGCTCGATCGCTACAGGCAGACTCGTGGGAAGACCATAGGACTCGACCACCCGATAGTGATAATCCACCCTTTCTTGATCAATCCTTCCCAGTCTCTTGGCCAGCAGCGCTGCATAGATAAGCCCAATTGCAACAGCTTCACCGTGTTTGAGATCTAATCTCGGATCTTCAAAGCCAACGGCTTCCAGTGCATGGGCCAGAGTGTGACCGTAGTTAAGGAGAGCCCGCTGATCCCCTTCGCGCTCGTCTGCCTCGACATACTTTGCCTTAATGCGAACGCATGCCGAAACTTGAGCCGATAACGGCATCTTGTCCAGTCCCTCTGCGCCGAGAAAGGCATACTTCGCCATCTCTCCCTGGCCACAAAGCAACTCTCTTGGCGGCAACGACTCGAGAGCTGCCAGATCGCACAGTACGAAGCTAGGCTGCCAAAACGCACCAATCAGATTCTTTCCTTCGGGAATATTCACTCCCGTCTTTCCGCCGATAGCCGCATCGACCTGTGCCAACAGAGTGGTTGCAATGATTCCGTATCGCATGCCTCGATGAAAAGAAGCCGCAGCAAATCCGGCGGTATCGCTGACTATGCCTCCTCCAATTGCCAGCACCAAGTCTCTGCGGTTCATTCCCATGGCTGCAAAACTGCTGCACAGTTCCGCGATAGTCCCCAGGGATTTTGTCTGCTCGCCATCTTCAATATTGAAGATCTTGTGCGGTATGGCAAGCGCTGGACGGATCCCTATGTTCCCTTGGGTAACCACGGCAATCTTTCCGACGTCATCTGGGATCACGGAATGAACGTCCGCGGCCAACCCGTTACCAACATAAACCGAATAGCTACGGTTTCCCAGATCCACTACAATTTCATCGTCGTGCAACGCACTGGACACATAAAACCTTTCAAATTCGACAGATCCACCATAAATGCCCGGATTCCAGGCCCAGTCCTGCTCCAATAAATGTCGGCCAGCACTGAGTGTCGGAATTACGTAGATCCTTTTCAGCCTTTCGACGCAGACGGCGTTTCGTGGATATGGGCATTGAACGACTCAAAATTACGAACCATTTCGGCTATTGAGTCACCGCCAAATTTGCGAACCGCTTCCGAGGCCAGAACCAGGGCAACCATGGCCTCGGCTACCACGCCCATGGCAGGCACTGCCGTGACATCAGTGCGCTCCTTGAACGACACCGTCTCCTCCCTAGTCGCGACATCTACTGTCTTTATCACAGGACGATTCAACGTTGAAAGTGGCTTCATCCATGCCGTTACAGCAATCAGCCCCCCCGTCGACATGCCGCCTTCAATACCCCCTGCCCTGACGGTATCTCTCGCGTAGGTCTGGGTTTCAGGATCCCATCGGATCGAATCGTGCGCCTCCGAGCCCCGCAGGCCAGAAACGACATGGCCCTCGCCAATAGAAACTGCCTTGATAGCTTGGATGCTCATCAGCCCCTGTGCGATAAGGCCATCCAGCTTGCGATCCCAATGGACGTGGCTCCCAAGACCTATAGGGGCACCGAAAACGAGAACCTCAGCTGCTCCTCCCAAAGAATCTCCAGCCTTGGCAGCAGCTTTAATCTCTTCTATCATCGCCTCTTCAACGTCGGGATTGAAACAGCGCACCTTGGATTCGTCAATGGCCTCCAAGTCTGCGGGTCCGGGACGGGCAGCATCCCCTACAGTGACGCTTCCCAGCTGGACCACGTGAGAGATTATCGAAACGCCAAGCGTGGCCAACAATGCCTTCGCCAGGCAACCGGCCGCAGTGCGAGCGACGGTTTCGCGTGCAGACGCTCTCTCTAAAACGTCCCTGGCGTCATCGAAGCCGTATTTTTGCATTCCCACGAGATCGGCATGGCCCGGACGCGGTTGAGTCAAGATCTTCTCGGACCGACCCGGATCTGGGGACATCTCCTGTTCCCATTTCGGCCATTCCGTGTTTGCAATTTCCAATGCTACAGGTGACCCTAAAGTTCGTCCATGTCTAATTCCGGCGATGAGCGTCAGCTCGTCAGCTTCGAACTTCATCCGAGGCCCACGGCCATAACCCAGGCGTCTCCTGGCCAGCTCGCTTTGAATCTCCTCTTTCCGGATTTCCAAGCCTGCTGGAAGTCCTTCAACAATAACCACTAGGCCTTTGCCGTGCGATTCACCGGCCGTAA
>JAJYFX010000121.1 GCA_021785315.1 Actinomycetes bacterium
TTATCTTTCGGGTCTCCTCGTCCGGCTCTCCAACAATTACCGCTCTTTTTAGATCTGGGGCAAGGCTGCGGATGACAGGGAGTGACTTAGCGTACGCGACTGACAACACGATGACGGCAGCACGCGCGTCGTCGATGACAAAACCAAGTTCCTCGCCGTTGAGCATGGTTGATAGCGGAATCGGCACCACCCCGGATCTCATGCACCCAAGAAACCATGCCGGAAATGCTGCCTCGTCGTTTACAACCAGGGCAACCCGGTCCTCTTGGCGAACTTGAAGCATGGCGAGGGCATGTTGAACGCGAAACATCTCCCGCTGCATGTCAGCATAGGTGTATTTCTCGTCACCGGTTTCGACGGCCACCCTGCTACCATTTCCAGCTTCGATATGACGGTCTATAAGCCAGTTTGCAGCGTTGTAAAAATCTTGCATTGGCGTTCCTATCTCCTGGTACCCGCTCGAATTCCCAAATCCCAAGCCAGGGTCTACACCTAACTCTTGAATACCTTTGAACCCCTGGGTGCGCTTGTACCGAAAACATGCGCCTGATGAACTGAATCTGGCATCGATCTTCGTCTAATGCCAGTGACGATTATCTGCACCGCCACGCAGGCCCCCAAGTTCAGTCAAATGCAGAACCCTATCTCTGTCGCTATCACTAACCGAAACCGTCATAATTCGCCTGACTCTCTGAGTGGTAACACTACAGGGCTTTTAACGGAACTTCAAAATTAAAACCTCACAATCCTACTGGGATTTGCGCGTTATACGAGGTAGACATTGTCATACGTATACGGAAGAAATATTGACGGGTTGTGACATCTGTCTTATTTAGGGGCACCGCGAATTCACGGTCTTTGATAGAAGGTAGCTTCCATCCGTGGAGGTTGCGAACAAGGGACTGCCGGCAGGAGGAGCAATAGAGTTCTCTCCTGCATTATGTCGCTTCGTGCCTAGGACCATCACTGACCATTTGCGCAGGACTTGCATAGGTCAAACGAACGAGTTCTCGGTTATCGCAGCTGGAGAATTTATCCACGTCTGGTATCCACCGTCAAGATTAGCGGCTTCATATCCGCGACCACGGAGAAGCGAAGCAGCGGCATGGCCCCTGATACCCACCTGGCAATAGATTATGATCTCATCGCCCGAAAGCGCTTCCATGCGATCCCGCAATTCGTCTACGGGAATATTGACAGAGTTTGGAATGTGGCCATTTGCAAACTCCTCGTCGGTCCGGACATCAACAAGCAACGCACCGCTGTCTACCCTTGCCTGCACTTCATCCCATTGAATACTCTTGCTAAAGCCGCTGGCAATGTTCTCCGCCACATAGCCAAGCATATTGATGGGATCCTTCGCGGACCCGAACGGCGGCGCGTAGGCCAATTCGAGGTCGGCCAGGTCCTGGGCGCGAAGACCTGCACGCATTGCCGTCGCGATAACATCAATTCGCTTGTCAACCCCGTCGCGGCCAACCGCTTGGGCGCCCATTATGAGGTTTGTATCCGGATCGATAAGAATCTTCAGTGACATGCTCATTGCTCCCGGATAGTATCCGGCGTGAGAATTCGGATGAGTATGGATCACCAGGTAGTCACGACCGGCTGCACGCAGCCTCTTTTCATTCCAGCCTGTCGTAGCCACGGAGATATCAAACACCTTGACGATGGCTGTTCCTATCGTCGGCACCCAGCGTGTTTCCCTGCCAACTATGTGGTCTGCCGACACCCTCCCTTGGCGATTTGCGATATTGGCTAGTGGCACTAGGGAAGCTCCACCATCGAGCGCATCGATTTTTTCAGCTGCATCGCCAATTGCATAGATATTCAAATCGCTGGTCTGATTGTAGCTATTTGTTGCGATGCCACCTCGAGCCCCGATCCGTAGCCCGGCAATTTCCGCAAGCCTCGTATCGGGTCGGACACCTATGGCCATGATCACCAGATCGGATTCAATCTCTTCGCCACTGGTCAGGACTACCCGATCCTCATAAACCGCAGCTACCGCATGTCCCAAATATAGATTGACCTTGTGGCTAGTCATTTCATTCTGGACGAGAACCGCCATCTCGGCATCTAACGGACTGAGCACTTGATCGAGCGCCTCGACCAAAGAGGTGCGAATTCCGCGGTGACGCAGGTTTTCAGCGGTTTCAATTCCAATGAAACCGCCACCGATGACTACTGCACTCTTGGGGCCATCCTCAAGCGCCTCGACAATTCGCGATACATCTTCCACCGTGCGCAGCGTAAGCGCACGTTCGATCCCGGGTATGGGAGGCACTACAGGCTGGGCGCCGGGACTCAATATCAGCTGATCGTAATCAAGCAGATATTCTTCTTTGGTTACAAGATTGCGAACCGTCACATTCTTCGCGTTGCGGTCAATACCAGTGACTTCGCTCAGCGTGCGCACATCCAGATTGAATCGAGCATCAAGACTCTCGGCGGTTTGAAGTAGGAGATCCTGCTTCTTTGAAATGACTCCACCGATGTAATAAGGCAGGCCACAGTTGGCATAAGAGACATACGAGCTTCGCTCCAGCACGATGATCGAAGCATCCGGGTCAAGTCTGCGAAGTCTCGTTGCCGCAGACATCCCTCCGGCGACGCCACCAATTATGACAACCTGTCTCATTCTAAATCCCATCTGTCGGCTAGACCCATGAAGTAGCTCTTTTCGACTTCATTCAAAAATACGCCACTCCGCTATTGCATCCCCGGCACAATGACTTGCCGGTAATCAGGTATCGCCGGATGAAGTGCAGCGACTCTGAACCAACGAGTGCCTTCACGCAATCGTGAATCCAGAAACAGACACAACATAATCAGCACAAAATCCCTAGTCGGATACCTACTAGGGTATATTATAAAGACTATCGCGGGCCAGTGCTGCAGCGAACGTGTGTTGTATCAGCAGCGGAATGCTCTCTATGACAGAATCCTCAGAATGGCAGAAGGCAGTAATGCGTTCCGAAATTCCTTGGATTTGCCCCGCGAAATTCACTACTTTGCTTCTCTAGGCTTGTCTCTGATTTTGGTCACAGATATCTTGCATTCCATGGCATTCCTCTTTCGACGGGGTATTTGCGGGAGCTTCTCTCGGATTGCACCGCTTGTCTTTAGTCTCTTCCCATTCTTTTCTCCAGCGTTGGCAGCTCCGCGCGATATCGCGACCTCCTGGAAACATGCTTTGCATCTGGCGCCTGACCGATGGGCTTCGCAGATGAGTTCGACTGCAATCTTGCGATCTCGGGACGAGGCCAGCATTCCTTATTGTTCCCCCAGATCCGTATCGGCTTCCATTAGAGCACCGATAGGTCAACAGCTTCGACCAGAGCCTTCTCTTTCATCTGCAACTCAGCGCTCAAAGCCTTTACCAACCTTTAAGCCTCTCGCGAGAGGACTGACGTTGGGGGGATGGGTCGAATGCAATGGCGGAAGAATGAGCCAGCTAGACCGAATCCCTTATCCCGGCGAACCCAATTCTGCCAACTGAACCCTGGATAAACACTAGGGCTTCATAAATGCCTTGCCAAGTTCACTATCATCTGCTCGACTGATTTAACCGGTTGCTAGCTTTGACGACGACTGCGAAGCTGGAACATCTGATCGCCAAATAACCTAGACCAGACCTCAATAGCAGGCCGAAACAAACGGGTCCAAACACAAGATTTCCGCTGAGCTCTCGATGTTCCGACTCGGCAGTCTCCAAAGCCACTCCGGCTCTAGAATGAGCCGGACAATCACCGCAACGGAAATTGGTAGAACCAGATCTCTCAAGCTGCCTGATGCATTCCCACTGCCACGATGGTATTAGTCACAAAACTCGCGCAAAAAAAGCCTCGTGCCCACCTCGTCATTCAACAAATCAAAACTACCGCTGCCATCATTGTTCCAGAACCTTCTTGCCTCGATACAAACTGTATGTTTTGAACCCCTCCGAAATACCGGACAACCACTCTTTGGCAGCTCTCTAAAGCTCTCGCCCTGGTTCAGACTCGACTAAATCACAAAACAAGGTCACCGACTGACAGATCTCGACCCATTCCGTTGCGACTGCACCTGTATATACCTTTGCTCCAACGGGCAAGCGTGCTTTCGGTCCCGCCAATTGAATATAAGAATTCTCAACCGCTAGCCGCCCTTGATTTCCAAATCAGCGACGGCAACCCGACCTTCTGAGACATCGCTCGTCCGATCGTAATACCGCAAAACCCTCAAGCGATAGAAGATTCCAAGAGTATCAAGTAGCATTCCCCGCACAGCTTTCATAGATATTGTCGAGGTAAATCTGCGCTGAATGACCACAGGAACTTCAACTATTTCCCTGAAGCCAAGGCGCCTGGCCACAACAAAGAACTCCAGATCAAAAGCGAATCGCTTCTCGACCATGAGCGGAAGTACCTCACGGACCACATCTCTTCTCAACACTTTCAGTCCAGTCTGAGTGTCAGTGACCGACAGATGAAACAGCGTCTTAATCAACTGTTGATAACCCCACGAGTAGACTCTCCGCACTATGGGATAATGCACAACGGAACTGGGATGCCTCTTACTTCCAATAATGATGTCAGGCTCTGACGCTCGTATGACCTCGATTATTCCAAGCAACTCGATTGCAGGAATATCGCCATCCGCATCAATAAATCCGAGATACTTCCCTCGGCCCTGCATGAGACCGACTCTAAGCGCCTGACCTTTCCCGGAATTCTCGGAAAGATTGGTATTCTTGAGGAGATCCGGAAAAAGATTTGTGAGTGTGTCTGGACTGCCATCGGTTGATCCGTCAGATACCGCTATTATCTCAAAACGCAGTTCACTTGCTTCAAGAACTTCCACCAATCCAGCAACATGCTTACTAAGAGCCGCTCCCGGATTGTAGTAAGGCACGACGATGCTCAGATCGACATCACTTTGGTTTTCGGCAGTGGAACTAAAGAGGTGCTTCTCCACGAAATCCACATCTTCGATTATGGGATTGCGCAGCAATGCGTGAATTGCAGCAACAACAGAAATACCAGTTGCTAAGGCCACGGCAACCAGCATCACAAATGCAACCGAAACTGCTGATCCATGAAACAGCTCAATGCCAACGAAGGCGACGGCGGCACCTAGCCAGGGATACAGTGAATCCAGCGAATCTCGGGCCAAGTGCAGGTAGGTCAGAAGCGCAAGAATCCCCAAACCTGCTGCCTCGACTCCTAAAATTCTGACGGCACTCTGTGCCCCTTGGTAGCTATTTCCAAACAGTACCCCAATAACGAGTGACGGCACGATGAGCAGAATCGCTGCGGAAATAAACCCCAACACTGTCGTCGCAGGAAACGACCACCGGATCGTGGATCGGGTAAGGCGACCGGCTCCCTTGTCCCTAGCGAATCTCGGAAATGCGAGCATGCCTATTGCCATAGGCAAGAGCAGCGCAATCCTCCCAGCAGTGCTGGCGCTGGCATACAAACCAGCCTCCTTGGCCGGAAGAAAATGCCGTGCCAATACTGTGTCTTCCGTTGCTAATACCCAATAGCCTCCCAGTGCCAGAATAGAATGAATTCCGCTTCGAAGCCCGATCCCCAACTCTTTGACCTTTGAATGTACGACTTCGGGCATGAGAGGCACAAGAAGGATACAAGTCACAACCACCTGCGACAGCACTGATGCAACCACAGCCCCGTCCAAGCCATAACCTAGCTCGATCAACAAGACCCCGAAAACCAAACGACCGATGATGCCTCCAACAACTGCCGCCACAGCAACAACTGAGAATCGCAACCGACCCATAAGAACACCTTGTAACACCGCGCCCACAATGGCTGGCAGGACCCAAATCGCAAGAAGGACCACAGGGACCGAAGACTGAAAGTGCAGATAGCTACCGACTAGAGGAGACAGAACGACCAGCATCCCAGTTCCCACAGCACCAACCAGAACTGCCCTAGCAAGCGCGGTACGCAAACCAATGCCATGACCTTCACTGTGAAGGTGGGCAGCTTCAGCCTTTGTCACCACAGTCTGCAGTGCACCAAGTGGTACTGAGAGGACTAGTAGCGTATTCAGCAGCGCACCGAGAGCACCGTAATTAGAAGGACCAAGAAGCCA
>JAJYFX010000122.1 GCA_021785315.1 Actinomycetes bacterium
CCATACATACATTAAAGCATTGGCAAATCAGTTACGGTGTTGCTATGGCTGTGATTTCCCTGTGAGTTCCATAAACAGGGCTTAAGGATGCACCGGAAGATTGCCCGTATCATTAGGAGAAATGAGTGGATCTAATAGCCATCGATGGCCTGGCGGGTACTGGAAAGTCGACACTTGCAAAGGCGCTGGCGGAACGCCTTGGCCTTAGTCACCTCGATACCGGTGCGAGTTTCCGCATGATGGCCTGGGTCGCTTTAACCTCCAATACTCGGCTTGACAGCGAGGCTGAGGTTTTGAAGGCCACCGAAAGTATTTCCATGTCTTACGAGGCTGGCAAGTGCCTAGTGAACGGTACTGACGTCACGAAGAAAATTCGACAAGAGTCAGTTTCGGCTGCTGCCTCAAGGATTGCTGTACACCCTCTTCTTCGCCAGAGACTTCTTATTTGGCAGCGGCAATGGGTGGCAGATCATGGGAAATGCGTTGTCGAGGGAAGAGATACCGCGTCTGTCGTATTTCCCGACGCATCAGTAAAGGTCTATCTTGAAGCAGATCCGCATGTAAGGGCTTCGAGACGGATTGAAGCCACTACTGCCAATCTGGTGGAAAGAGATGCGCGGGATACGTCGAGGTCCAGCGCTCCCATACGCAAAGTCGCGGATGCAGTGGTGATCGATACATCAAGAATGGCAATATCAGAGGTGGCGGATATTGTCGCTGGACTATGGCAAAGCGCAACTCAAAACCTCAAGGAATAGGTTGTATATCCGATGGACTCAGAAACAAACAACGTTGAATTTAGTGTGAAACCGCCAGCTGCCTGGGAGTTGTACGCGTATGGTTTTGCCAGATTTCTGGTCAACTTCGTCAACCGCGCTGCTTGGAGAGTCAAAGTGGTCGGTGCCGAAAAGTTGCCGTCAGGTCCGTTCATACTTGCGCCCGTTCACCGCTCGAACCTTGATACCCTTTTGGTAGCCTCACTCACCAAGCGCCGTCTGAGGTACATGGGCAAGGACGGAGTATGGAAATACCGATTGGGTGGTGCGATTTTGAGCGCGCTTGGTGGTTTTCCAGTCCATCGGGGAATGGCCGATCGTGAGGCAATGAGGCGCTGCAATCTCGTGCTGGCTGGCGGCGAGCCATTGGTGCTCTTTCCAGAGGGAACAAGGAAAAGTGGTCCAGTGGTAGATGGTCTGTTTGAAGGCGCTGCCTACATCGCCACGAAGGGTGGAGTACCTATAGTGCCAGTTGGCATCGGCGGCTCGGAGCGGGCCTGGGGGAAAACACGGAAAATTCCACGTTTCACCAGGGTGATTCTTTTGGTTGGAGATCCAATCTATCCGGAAGCGAAGAGCACCAAAGGCAGAGTGTCGCGTTCTACCTTGAATGAGCTGTCCAGCGAACTCAGTATGTCGTTGCAGACGTTATTTGACCAGGCTCAGTCGGCGCTTGGACTTCTTGAGCCCCAGTAACGCCAATCCTCATGGATGGTCTCGGGTGTTTTCTTCTCAAAAGTTGTGCGTGAGGAAAAGAAGGCGCGCGAAAATATCCAGTGGCAGTCATGACGAAGTCTTCATGTTGCGAGTAAGTAAAGTTAGCGATTCCGACGCCGATTTCATCCTGTCGTTGTCAAGGGGAGTATTCAAAGCATTGGGAGCAAGCAGGGCCAATGAAAGTGTGGCGGAAACGGAGCGAAGCAGGTCGCGCAGTTCAGGCGGAGGGGGAAAATATTCGTCTTCGTCAGTAACGTTGACTTCCTCCGTGCCATCCCTTGGCATAAGTCTGGCAACCACGGATTGCACGACATCTTCCGGAGCAGAGGCGCCAGCGGTTATCCCGACAACTCCTTCAATATCGTCCGGCAACTCAGCAGCACTGTTGATTCTTAAAACTTTCTGAGCTCCGTAACGCCTAGCTGTCTTTTCTAAAGCGACGGTATTTGAAGAATTTGACGACCCGATCACCAATACGGTGTTCGCCAGCCTGGAAAGCTCTCTTATCGCCAATTGACGGTTTGTTGTGGCGAAACAAAGGTCGGACCGGTTGGCCATCCAAACATCGGGAAATTTACGCTGAGCTGATTCTCGTATTCCCGCCCAGTCATCAAGAGACAAAGTGGTCTGGTTGATTAACGCTACCTTTTCAAGGTCATCGGGGATAGCCTTGAGGTCGTCTTCGCTTTCAATCAGCGTGACGGATTTAGGTGCTATTGCTACAGTTCCGATGGCCTCATCGTGCTCTTTGTGGCCGACGTAGATTATCGAGTACCCCTTTGTCGCGCGAACTTTGACCTCATGGTGCACCTTCGTGACGAGCGGGCAAACGGCATTTATGCTAATTCCGCTGATTTCATGCGCTTTATCGACAAGTTGTGGCGCTGAACCGTGTGCAGAAAGCATGACTGGAGAGCCTGGGGGAACTTCTGATATGTCATCGACAAATATCACGCCGAGGCCTTGAAATCGATCGACAATTATCTTGTTATGGACAATCTCGTGATAGCAATAGACAGGTGGATCGAAGACCCGGACCATCCAGGTGAGCGATTTGATCGCCATTTCCACTCCCGCACAAAAGCCGCGGGGCCTAGCTAACAGTACTTTTTGTACATCCACGCGTACCAGATTAGTGTCTTGACAATACTATGGAATCTATGTCCTTGCCCCGCGTTCTATCCGTTAGCCAAGGATCTCCAGCTGAGATGGCTCATATTTTGCTGGGAGACGAATTTCTTTCTATAAATGGGAAACGGCCCAGAGATATCATCGAGTATCAGATGCTGGTGGATGAGCCGGAATTTGAAATCGAAGTAGATCGTGGTGGACTCCGCCAAATCATCACTGTTGAGAAGCTTGCTGGAGAACCTCTTGGAGTTGAGATTGAGTCGGCACTTTTTGACCAGGTTCGCACGTGCGACAATCACTGCGAGTTCTGCTTCATTTATCAGCTTCCCAAGGGAATGCGTAAAAGTCTTTACATGAAAGATGACGATTATAGGTTGTCATTTCTTTACGGGAACTTCACCACGCTAACCCGTTTTACCGAGGCAGATCTGGAGCGAGTGGTGACCGAGCGATTGTCACCCCTATTCGTATCGATTCACACGACCGATCCCGCCTTAAGAGCCAAACTGCTGCGCAACAAACGGGGGGCAACCTCTCTGCGTTGGCTCAAAGAAATACTCCGAGCTGGAATCGAAGTGCATGGCCAAATCGTAGTTTGTCCTGGAATTAACGACGATTTGCAATTTGAAGAGACGCTGATTGGAATATTGGAAGAATATCCAGCACTTGCGAGCGTCGCCGCGGTACCTCTGGGGATATCGAAGTTTTCAACAGAGGCGAACATGAGGCCCCATACCACTGCAGAAGCCGAAAGAATAGTTGATCTGGTTGGCAAGTTCCAGGAAATCTTCCTCAATGTTCTTGGCCGGCGAATGATCTACGCATCAGACGAGTATTACCTGCTCGCCGAGAAGGAATTCCCGGCAATTGAATCCTATGATGGTTTCCCCCAACATGAAAATGGAATTGGGATGGCCCGTGCTTTCGAGGCCGCGTTCAATGGTGACAAAGGTCGGGCGTTTGGTGTCAAGCCAGGATTCTTTGCTTCGGTCGATGGTGCTCCACCATTGGGTTATCGTTCCACAAGATTGTTCGGCGGGCAAGCAATCCAGCTCGCGACAGGGAATCGAAAGAAGCGTCCTATCGGAATTTTAACGGGATCATATGGCCGCAGGGTCCTCGATCCCCTTATTTCCAAACATCCCAGGAACGACATTAGGTTCGTTGTTGTAGAAAATAACTTTTTCGGGGGAAATGTCTCAGTTGCAGGACTGATGGTGGGCGAGGATCTCAAGAATACTTTAGCTCAAGAGCCGGATAATCATAGGTACCTCTTACCGGACGTCTGTCTCTCTGAGGGGCGGTTTTTGGATGGTCTCACCCCGTTTGATCTTCCACGGTCGGTCGAGATCGTAAAGACAGATGGCGATTCGCTGGCTAGGGCTCTGATAGTCGGATGAGCAGTATCGTATCCTTTGTGCACGGGTAGGCTTGTTCCTTGTGCAGGATGTGAATCTTTGCAGGATTTCGAAGGAATAAAGTGGCGACCGAAAGAATTAACAAATACGTACCTAATCAGCGACCCCTTGGCAAGGTGGCAATAATTGGGCGTCCTAACGTCGGTAAGTCAACTTTAATAAACCGAATAGTTGGCAAGCAAGTTGCCATTGTGGACGCCAAGCCAGGGGTTACTCGGGACCACAAAACCTTAATTGCGAATTGGAGAGGATTTGACTTCGAAGTAATCGATACTGGCGGTTGGCTTGTATCCGGCGGGACTCTGGAGAATAAAATCTCTGAGCGGGCGGAGGCGGCAGCCAAACAGGCTGATTTGATCGTCTTCATGGCTGATGTGACCGTGGGAATCACAGAGGACGACCTTTCGGTAGCGGATATGCTGAGGAGACTTTCCATTCCAGTGATCGCTGTAGCTAATAAGGCGGACGGATCGTCAAGGGATATCGATGCATGGGAGTTTATGCGTTTTGGCTTTGGTGAGCCAATCAATATCTCTGCGCTGCACGGTCGGATGACCGGAGACTTGCTCGACCGAGTTGTGACGGAACTGCTTGAGTTGTCCTCGGATGAGCGGTTGCCAAGTGACATCCTCGAAGCGGATGACGATTCCTTTGATAACGAGTTAAGCGCGCGAACTGCTTTCTCGGTTGCGATTGTGGGCAGGCCCAACGTCGGAAAATCGACTCTGTTCAACAGACTTATTGGGGATGACCGCTCGATTACTCACGACCAAGCCGGGACAACCACTGATTCGGTTGACACGATTGTTGAGACCGAGATTGGAACATTGAAATTCATAGACACAGCGGGAATGCGGCGAAAATCGCGCGTTGACGAGGGAACAGAATATTACTCAATGGTTCGCGCGTTGCGATCAATAGATGAGGCCGACGTTTCGCTTTTAGTTATTGACGGAACCCAGGGGGTTACCCACCAGGACCAGCGCCTGGCGGAAAGAATCGATGCGGCTGGGTCTCCGGTTGTAGTGATGCTTAATAAATGGGACCTGCTGTCGACCGAAGAGAAGCTCGGGGTGAATGATCAGGTCGAAGATAGGCTCGCATATCTCAGCTATGCTCCGATACTTAGAATCTCAGCGCTTTCAGGACTGGGTGTCACCAAATTGTGGCCAGCGCTGTCGGAGTCTATCGCTGCATATAGAAATCGAATTCCCACTCGGGAACTGAATGTTTTTCTTCAGCAGGCTCAGGCAAAGAATGCTCCTAGAGGCTCAAAGATTCTCTACGGCGTGCAAGGCGCGACGAACCCTCCAACTTTCACGTTATTCACTACAAAAGAGCTCTCTGTGGGTTATATGAGATATCTTGAGAAGCAGATTAGAGAGCGATTCGGTCTTGGCCCAACCCCCGTGAAAATCCGTGTCAGACGCAGGTCGACTAGATAGAAGATCTGTTCGAGGGGTAGGGGAGATGTTTTCAGATCGTTTTTGTTACTTTAGGAATTCATTTGGTGACTTCGATGCCATTCTGTGAGAATTGTGCTCGGTTTCAAGAATCCGACTCGGTTGGCAGAAAAGGGGAGTGTCCTACATGTGGTGCTATCATTGCTCCCCCGAAAAAGGCGCCATGGCATTTCAAACTATTGATTGTCGCAACCATAATTTATTTGCTGTATCGGTTCATACAGTTGATACTTTGGATTCTGAAGTCCGTCGGGCATTAGAATGCTCTGTTTCAATATACGATAATTCGGCTCAAGCAGCACGGTTTGTTGCAAAATGTGGTTAACATCGAAAAGACAATTCGGGCTGTGGCGCAGTTTGGTTAGCGCGCTTGACTGGGGGTCAAGAGGCCGGAGGTTCAAATCCTCTCAGCCCGACTAAACAATAGCAGGTCACAGATCCTTTTGTGCAAAATCATTGAAAACTGTCGCTGATTTTCCGTCTTCAATTCCGTCTTCAGATATTTACACATGTGATTTTCTGAATTGCCCCGAGTTTCTTAGACACTCGATTACTTGGGAACCCGTTAGTTCCCAAGGCTGATTCGAGCGTAGT
>JAJYFX010000123.1 GCA_021785315.1 Actinomycetes bacterium
CGAAGATGGCCGCTGTAGCTGGATGAGGTCTTTCGGCCTGTATCGGTAGCCTCAAAAGCGGGATGATCCCCAGCCTTGATCCTGGTCGCGGGGCATTTCCTCGGCAGACCTGAGCTGAGACCTGCATCATCGCGGAATGCCACTGCGCGGTGTGCACCGCAGGTCCGCTTTGCAGTGCGCTTGCGTGCTCCTGCTTCAGCTTCGTCAAGCATGCGACGCGTTGGTCCTCACACTAAATCCTTGCCCTCACGCTCGAATATTTCAAGCAATCGGATCCCGACCCGGCCTGCCGTGGCGGTCCGAACTGTCATGTCTACTTGTAACTTTGCCTCTGCTCGAATGCCAAAAGCGACGAACATCTCAAAAATATCACTATTTAAATTCCGGCCCAAACGAATTGGAGGAAGATTTACATCTTTTTGAAAAGAGGCCGTAGCAGTCGGTGGCCGCTAAAGGATCCGCCGAACTGGTTTCGCCGTCATTGGATAATGCTGGCGTCTGGTGCCACGCCCAGGGTCTCATAGGTTTCCCTTTCGGATGGAATATTGAGATCTCAGAAAGAATCTTTTCTGTTTGGGCCGTGGTCCGCCTTTTTGGGGAGCTTGCGTGAAAATGCCGTCTGCAGACAACCATACCCAACAAGAAATTAAAGGGAGCGCGTGGCGCATTTCGTAGGGTGCTGTGCATACACTTAGAAAGTATCGCCCATATCCTCTCGACGGTGGCAAGTCTGATGAATGCGGGCAGCCAGCTCAAAGAAGAGGAGGTGCAACTTTGGCGAGAACGGGCACTGACGGTTTCCACCCGCCGATTGAGGAGTACCTCAAGGTAATCTACGAGCTCGAGGAAGAGGGAGTTCCAGTCATCCGCGCCCGCTTGGCCGAGCGGCTTGGCCATTCTCCGCCTACGGTAACCGAAATGGTGACACGCCTAATTGATGACGGCTATCTCAAGGCAGACAGCCGCTTATTGCAAATGACCATTGAAGGTCATAGCCAGGCGGAGACCGTGGTGCGAAGACACAGATTGGCGGAGCGCCTCCTCGTTGACATTATTGGTATCGATTGGTATAAAGCGCATAAGGAAGCTGATCGCTGGGAGCACGTGATATCCGATGAAGTTGAGCCATTGCTTGTCGGCCTTCTTCACAATCCCCAATCCTGTCCGCATGGCAACCCAATCCCGGGTTCAGGCGGGGCGCAGCTCGATCTTCGCTCGCTTTCTACAGTAAAACCGGGTGACCGGATTCGGCTGAGGCGGATTGCCGAGTGTGTAGAGACTGACCTTGAAATGCTCATCTACCTTGATACTCATGGTTTCCGGCCAGGAGCTGTGGCTGACGTCAGTGACCGGTCACCAGATGGCACGCTGACACTTAACGTGAATGGCGAAATGATCGCGCTCACTGAGACTATGTCTGCCAACCTGTACGTCGATGCGCCGTAGCAGACTGTCAGGCCACGCTTGCAGCACCTAGAGCAGTCGTTATGTCGAGCCAAAGGTTACCCGGCGCAAGATAGATTGCAAATCCAATTAAGAACAGACTTATGGTCGACGCCACCTGGCGGCATGGCCCGAGCATTCGCATCCCATAGAGCGCCATAATGGTGCGCTTGCGCGAGATTTGCGCTTCACTCGTTGCGGTCAACACAGAGCGGTATCCAGCACAACGCTGCCATGAAGATTGTTTTGAGTTCGGATTTCCAGGTAAATATTGTTAGCCACACCTGAAAAATTCACAGCTTCATGGCAGGATAAAGAATCGGGGCATAGTTTTCAAAGGGGAAACTAAAACAGCTCTCGAGAGTTATCCTCAGGTCCTGTCCCGTCATGGCAAAGCTGGTGCATGGAGGCCTTGGAAGGGCCTACGCGAATAATCGCGGTTGACTCGACCTAGCATCAGTCCAACCCATAGAGGATAAACGCGTTGACTGATATAACTGGCGTACTTGCCGCCTCTTGGGTTAGGCCACGATGTAAGCTTAAAGGCAGATTAGAAACGAGGAGGGCCTAGTGGTAGCGGCCTCATTGATCCTCTTGACAGCGATATTAGCGGCAGCGGCCTTGAGCCTCCACTTTGGTCCACACGGGCTAGTGGCGTCTGGTGTGATAGGGGTCGTTAGCTCCATAATCTTGATTTTGGACGCGCTGTTTCTTGCCGGAACCGCATCTCCTGAGTTATCGATATCACTTCTTGTTGTGGCTGTCGTAGTCTCAGCAGCCGTACTTTTCTTTGGAATTCGGGGAGTTAGGAACTTTAGAAGGCTGGCATCGGCAAGCCTGATGGGGAAGCTTTCCTATGCCAGCGGCATCGCGGTCACTGATCTTACGCCGATGGGAACGGTGAAGGTTCTAGGTGAAACCTGGTCGGCAGAGTCGCTTTCAGGTGCAGTAAAGGCTGGAGTTGAGGTCTATGTCTCCGAGATCGAAGGGCTTCGTCTCAAAGTCTGGGCGAATCCGGAGCTTTCGCAAAACATCGAGCAGGAGAAGAGGGCATGACCGTCATTTTGGGGATAGTGATAGCGGTACTCGCAGTTATTGTTTTGGCGGCATCCAGATCAGTTCGAATCATCCGGGAGTACCAAAGGGTAGTACTCTTCCGGCTTGGACGTGCGATAGGAGCCAAAGGTCCCGGGCTCATATTCATTAATCCGGTCACTGACAGGATATCGCTTGTTGATTTGCGCGAACTCTTCCTGGAGATTCCGCATCAGACGGCAATCACGAGAGATAATGCGTCGATCTCGATCGATTTCATCATGTTTTACAAAGTTCTCGATCCGGTCATGTCAGTTGTGCAGGTGAGGGACTTTTCCGGTGCCGCCCTGAACATTGCCTCCACCACTTTGCGCAGCGTGGTTGGCGAGATGAGCCTTGACGACGTTCTTTCAAAGCGCGAGGATATGAATTACGCTCTAAGAACCAAGCTTGATGACGTTACGGAGCGCTGGGGCGTCAAAGTGACCAATGTTGAGGTCAGGGAGATCAATCCTCCGCCAGGCGTTCAAGACGCGATGACCAGGCAGATGTCGGCTGAGCGGACACGGCGGGCGGTGGTCACAGAGTCGGAGGGACAACGGCAGGCGGCGATCACTGTGGCGGAAGGCCAGAAGCAGTCGGCAATCCTGGCTGCCGAGGGTGAGCGCCAAGCTGCAATCCTGGCTGCCGAGGGTGAGCGCCAAGCAGCAGTGCTGCGCGCCCAGGGGCTTGCCGGAGCACTCGATGCAATGACGGTGTCTGCCGCCGGCGCCGGTCCTAACACAATGGTACTGCAGTACCTGGATGCTCTCAGACAGATGGCAAGCGCTCCGTCAACCAAGTTCGTTCTGCCGTTTGAACTTACCAACCTTGTTGCCGGCGTAAGGAGTCTGGCCGAACAGTTTTCCGCTTCGAGCCCAAATGTACGGGGTTCTATGATGGTAAATAATGGCGATGTTATAGATCCTTCTGTCGATTTGCTATCCAAGGCTAATTTCGCTGAGGAAACGGATACCGACAAAAGGCCCGAAGGCGTCTCCTAACTCTTGGGCAGCTGATCTCATGCGACACCGGCTTTCGATCGGTGACTGATTTCGTGGAGACTCCACGAGACCGGGGAGACCAGGGTGAACTGGTCCGGGAATGATCACCATTACCGCTGGGCAGCGCAGTTCCTGTCGAGGAGGACGCAGGCCTCGTCATAATCTTGGACGGGTGCCGCTGTTTCAAGGCAAGTTACACCGGCCGTCGACCTGTCGCCAGGCGTGGGAGGACGGTTGGGAGAAGAAGTTTAATTTCCCTCTGCCATCAGCACCTTTGGGGCTCGGGCTTTTTACTCTCCGAAGAGCAATGATTTCGCTGTGCCCAACGAAGACTCCATGAAGCTTTTAATCTTAACGTTGACGTTGAGGTAAGCTTTGATATAGAAGTGATGGATTTTCGACTCTAAGTGTAGGCATTACGGCAGGGAGGCATTGGATTGGGCAGTGAATTGATTTCAGAGCGTGTTGGTGATCATCGAGTTGGCAAGCCCAAGATTCAATACAAATGGATCGCACTTTCGAATACCACTATTGCCGTCTTTTTAGCGATGATAAATTCCTCAATTATGTTGATTGCCTTGCCGGATATCTTCCGCGGCATCCATTTGGATCCTTTGATCCCGGGCAATACCACCTACTTGCTCTGGCTATTGATGGGTTTCATGGTGGTTACCGCGGTGTTGGTGGTGAGCTTTGGCCGGATTGGCGACATGTTTGGCAGAGTGAAGATCTTCAACCTCGGTTTTGTGGTCTTCACGACATTTTCGATTTTGCTCTCAATAACCTGGATGACCGGCACTTCGGCGGCGCTGTGGCTTATTGTGATGCGAATTCTCCAGGGAATCGGCGGTGCTTTGCTATTTGCAAACTCCTCGGCAATTCTTACTGACGCCTTTCCGCACAATGAACGCGGCCTTGCGCTGGGAATCAACAATGTTGCAGCCATAGGCGGAGCGTTTGTGGGGCTGATTCTAGGAGGGGTTCTTGGACCGCTCAACTGGCACCTGGTTTTCGTCGTTTCCGTGCCCTTCGGAGTGCTTGGGACGGTCTGGTCATATTGGAAGCTTGAGGATCGTGGAACCCGCAGTCCCTCGAGCATTGACTGGTGGGGAAACCTAACCTTTGCCATTGGCCTCATATCAGTGCTGGTGGGCATCACGTACGGAATAATGCCTCATGGAGGCCAGACTATGGGATGGTCAAGTCCTTTTGTTCTGACAACGATCATTGGAGGGGTAGTAATTCTTGTGGTCTTTGGAGTCATCGAGACCAAGGTTGAAAATCCAATGTTCCATCTTTCGCTCTTTCGCATCAGGGCTTTCGCAGCTGGAAACTTGGCTAATCTTCTTGCCTCTCTGGGGCGTGGTGGAATGATGTTCATAGTCATCATTTGGCTGCAAGGGATCTGGCTTCCGCTGCATGGGTACAGTTTCTCCGTCACCCCGCTCTGGGCTGGCATTTACATGCTGCCGCTGACGTTAGGATTCTTGGTTGCCGGCCCGGTCTCGGGATACCTTTCAGACCGTTTTGGCTCCAGGATATTCTCAACCAGCGGAATGGGTCTCGCCGCAGTCAGCTTCTTCCTGTTAACGCTGCTGCCAATCAATTTTTCCTACGTCTGGTTTGCATTGCTGCTGGCAACGAACGGCATCGCGATGGGTATGTTTTCCTCGCCGAACTGGGCGGGAATCATGAACAGCCTTCCGCCAGCCCAACGTGGCGCCGGTGCCGGAATGGTTGCAACATTCCAGAACTCGGCAATGGTCTTGTCGATCGGTGTATTTTTCACTTTGGTCATTACCGGCCTCGCCTCGAGCCTTCCAGGCGCAGTTTTTGGAGGCTTGGTGCAACAGGGCGTTCCGGCTGGCGTTGCCACATCTATTTCACATTTGCCCCCGACGGCGACGCTCTTTTCGGCATTTCTCGGATACAACCCTATGAAGACGCTGTTAGGGCCTACTCTTGGGCATCTAACGGCCGCCAAGGGGGCATATCTGACCGGCAAATCGTTCTTCCCTCACTTGATTGCTTCGGCCTTTAACAAGGGACTTGACAGGGCATTTTATTTCGCGTTTGCGTCTTCTGTGGTTGCCTGTGTTGTCTCGGCGCTACGGGGAGGCAAGTACCATCACATTGAAGCTTCTGCACCTGAGATCGACGTCGACGACGCTGTGGCGGCCCGCTGACAAAGGTCTGAGATCTGGCGTGAGCCTGTAATCGGGAACCGCTCCGATTAAGAGTTGTTGCGGCGCGGTACGAGAGCGGTCACCCTATACAGACCATTGAGGCCTGGTTGGCAGATACTACCGCCAGGTTGCGGCTGATTGAAGAACAGTGCAGCCTGGGTAAGGCTAGCACTCGCCGCATCCACGGGGAAGAAGAGCGATTCAATTGGACTGGACAGCAAATCTTGACGCTGGAGCAAAGTCAAATCAGTGACGTAAACGTGGTCAAAGGACTCCGTCCCGCCCAGCAGCCAAGGGGATGCTCATTCCCAGTAAGCCTGTGCTACCGTTTCCGTGATC
>JAJYFX010000124.1 GCA_021785315.1 Actinomycetes bacterium
ATATGGGCGGGTTCATTGTCAATAAACTTCTCGAAAAGGTTCCGCAGTTTGACCCGGTTCAGATCGACGATGTGATGATCGGCGCAGCAAACCATGTTGGAGAACAGTCATTGAACCTGGGAAGAAATATTGCAGCGCTTGCCGGGCTGCCAGACACTGTACCAGGCACGACGGTCAACAGATTTTGCGCCTCATCTCTGCAGACTATCCGTATGGCGTTCCACGCTATCCAGGCAGGCGAGGGAGAAGCCTTTGTGGCCGGCGGCGTGGAAAGCACCACTAGGACCCTTGGGGTCGGCTTTACCGAAAAGGACCTCAACCCGAGATTCACCGATCGCTCCCGGCCAGATTTTATAAATGAAATGTTCATAGCCATGGGGCTCACCGCCGAAAACGTCGCCAAAAAATTTGGAATAACCAGACAAAGAATGGACGAGTTTGCCAAGCTTTCCCAAGATCGTGCGGTTGAAGCGCAGTCCAACGGTACCTTCGCCCGGGAAATTACGCCCATCCCACTCCCTGATGGAACCCTGATCGCAAAAGATGACGGCCCGAGACCTAATACCAATCTTGAGACTCTGGCTCAGCTACCTTCGGCATTCATTGAGAATGGCCTGGTTACTGCAGGCAACTCGTGTCCGCTCAACGATGGTGCCGCTGCGGTACTGGTGATGTCCTCTAATAAGGCCAGGGATCTTGGAATTACCCCGCTAGCCAGGGTTGTTGCATCCTCAGTCTCAGGCTTGGCACCTGAAATAATGGGCGTGGGCCCAATTGAGGCCGTGCGGAAGGTGTTGGCATTATCGAAAATGAGCTTAAGCGACATGGGCACCGTCGAACTCAACGAAGCGTTCGCGGCCCAAGTTCTGGCAGTTTGCGATGAATTGGGAATCTCTATTGAAGACCAGCTCAACCCCCATGGAGGCGCCATTGCGCTCGGTCACCCCTTCGGAATGACCGGAGCGCGGATAATGACCGCTCTCATCAATGATCTCCAAACGAGGGACCAACAATTCGGACTGGAGACGATGTGCGTAGGCGGCGGAATGGGCATGGCAATGATCATCGAAAGGCTCTCATAATTCCACCACGCGACAGATTCGAAACGAACTTGCAAAACTCGGACTAACTTTTTTAAGTCATGGCTAATCAAAACTCGACATCCCAAACTAACGGTCAAGTCGAAAAACCCGAAGAGACGCCGACGATTCTCGTTTTGGCCAGACACGGAAATACGACTACTACGGGTAAAATTCTGCCTGGCCGCTCACCTGGCCTCAACCTGTCAAATGAGGGAATTGCCCAGGCTGAAGCGGTTGCGGAGCAACTTTCAAAACTGGAAAATGTCGCTGCCGTCTATGCCAGTCCCCTTGAGCGAGCGCAACAGACCGCAAGGCCGCTTGCGGCGCGACTGGACATGGAGATCAATACCTCAGAGTTGTTGTATGAATGCGACTTCGGCGACTGGACTGGCCGGGAGCTGGCAGACTTGTACAAACTCCAGGAATGGAACCAGGTGCAGAGATCGCCTTCAACATTCCGGTTCCCCAATGGGGAATCATTTATGGAGATGGAAGTGAGGATGGCAAAATTTGCCGAGCTGATTCAGCTAAATCACCGGGGCAAGATCGTTGTTGCGTATTCCCATGCAGATCCCATTAAAACTCTCCTGTGCTCCGCTCTGGGAATGCATCTGGACATGTTCCAGAGGCTGGTCATCGCGACATGTTCAGTGTCGGCAATTTCCTTCGCAACCACCGGAACTTTAGTCTTGGGTAGCAACTGGCAAAAAGACTTTTCAATTAAGGTGCCATAATTGTCGATATCAAGAGATTTCCCATCAGTAGACCATGTCGCAATTGGAGCTTTCGGTGAGCCCGGCAAGCGCGTATTCGTCATCCAGGCCAGATACCTAGGAGAGCTGGTAACCCTGAAGATCGAAAAGGCACAGGTCGCGGCTTTAGTTCATCACTTGGGAGAGTTGATCCAGGAATTGTCGAGACCCGGCCACCTGGATGAGCCAAGTTCGGTGCTGGTACCCTATGAAATCGCCTGGTCCGTCGGCTCGATCGCTATCACATATGTCGAGAACATGGACCAAATCAACCTAATTCTGGAAGAAATTCCCGGCGAAGGCGAAGAGCCATCGGCGCTTCAAATTGGCCTTTCGAAGGAGCAATCCGCCGAATTAGCAATTCAAGGAGCACGTCTGATTGCTGCAGGCCGTCCCCTATGTCCGCTTTGTGGTTATCCACTAGATCCAGATGGTCACGCATGTCCCAGAACAAACGGTCACAAAGCACCGGCCGTCTAGCACAGCTGAGCTCCGGTGAGATTAAGGTGCTCGGGCGTATGCCTTACAGCTCCAACGCGACCTTCCTTGTGGAAGTAAACAAAGATTCCGCGACAAGCAAAGGGATCTACAAGCCATACCGCGGTGAACGCAGCCTTTGGGACTTTCAAGGCGGCCTTTTCATGCGCGAAGTAGCTGCCTACAAACTATCTGAAGCACTGGGATGGAAGTTGATTCCAATGACCGTTCTTCGAACGGATGGCCCCCTTGGAGAAGGCAGCCTTCAACTTTTCATACAGGCAGATTTTCAACAGCACTATTTCTCGCTATTCGAAAGAAATGAGTTGCATTCCCAGTTCAAAAAGTTCGCATTGTTCGATATCATCGCGAACAATGCTGACCGGAAATCAGGCCACCTGCTAATAGACGGCCGCAACCATATCTGGGGTATAGACCAGGGATTATGCTTTCACCACGAGCCAAAACTCAGAACTGTGATATGGGAGTTTGCCGGAGAGCCAATCCCAGAGGAACTGCTAGAAGCGCTGGCTGCCAAACAAGACGAGTGCGCCGAGACAATCGGAGAATTCATCAGCCAACCGGAACTGGAAGCATTTAAAGATCGAGTCGCGAAGGTGCTCGGGCACAAAAAATTTCCGGTTCCCGAACCGGACGTCAGGTGCTACCCCTGGCCTCTCATCTAGGCTTGCCGCAGCTTCTTGGAAACGCCGCGACAAGCCCATCTGATTAGCTTTTCGACTTGATCGCCTCGATCAGCTTCGGAAGCACCTTATGTACGTCGCCAACTATCCCTAGATCAGCGATGGAGAAGATTGGGGCATCGGCATCCTTGTTGATCGCAATGATGTTCTTTGCTCCTTTCATGCCGACCATATGTTGAGTTGCGCCGGAGATGCCGCATGCTATATAAACCGACGGCTTAACCGTTTTACCCGTCTGGCCAACCTGATAGGCGTAAGGAACCCAGCCAGCGTCGACAATTGCCCGAGATGCTCCCGGCGCGCCATTTAGAAGCCTGGCAAGCTCCTCAATCATCTGGTAGCTTGCCTGCTGGCCTAGTCCACGCCCGCCAGAGACCACAACCGGAGCTTCGTCCAGCTTCGGCCCCGACCTGGCTTCTACGTGGCTTTGAACAATCTTTGCTTTGCCTGCGGATCCGATATCACCCACATTCGCTTCCTCCACAGCCGCTGCCGTCCCGCCCTTAGATTCGGGCGCGAAAGACTTGGCTCGGATCACGAAGATCCCAGGTCCGGACGAGGTAAATCTTGCCGACACTATCTCTGAACCACCAAACACCGCGTGTTCGCTCGTCAAAGCGCTACCATCCTCAACGAGATTGACCACATTGGTCAAAACCGGCAGGTCGAGCTTTGCCGAAAGCCTGGCCGCAGCGTCACGTCCTTCGGGAGTCGAACCGAAGAAGATTGCGTCCGGTGCATCCGCTGGAATCCTCCCGGCCATAACAGCCGCTACCGCGGTTCCGGCCAGGATCCCATTTAGGCCGGTGGCCAAAACAAGCTTTGATGCTCCGTGGTCGCCTAGCAGCTGGGCGGCGTCGGATCCCATGCCGCTACCAAATGCTTCGACCGTAGTAGCAAAGTTTGACGCAGCAGATACCAGCTCAAGCGAAGTGGAGGAAACACCCGATTCTGATGGTTCAACAAATACCCAGATTTTTGACAATGACATAAAATTGAATCTTTCTCTGAAATTCGATAACTAACGGCTTGTCTAAATGATCTTCAAGGTTTCGAGAAACTCGACCACCTGCTGGTAGGCCTCCCCCTCATCAACCACGACAGTCCCCGAGGCCCTCTCCTCTGCTGCTCTAACAGAGGTAACCTCCTGGGTGGGGCTAATAGGAGCGACCCCCAGTCCGGCCACATCGACGACATCGACCGGCTTGCTCTTGGCGGCCATGATCCCTTTGAATGACGGGTAGCGTGGCTCGACAACGCCGGCGGTCACACTGACGAGCGCAGGCAACGGGCATTCAACTTCATCGTATCCAGACTCAGTTTGGCGCTGGACCTTTAGAATTCCGTTCTCGATGTCAACCTTCTTCGCAAAGCTCACCGACGGAATATCGAGTAGCTCGGCTATTTGAACCGGAACGGTACCGGTGTAGCCATCGGTTGATTCCGTCGCTGCCATGACAAGATCAAACGGATTGCGCCGTATAGCCGCTGCTAACACCTTTGCGGTGGATAGTGCATCGGCACCCGAAAGTGACGGATCGGAAACCAGTACGGCTTTGTCTGCTCCCATCGCCAGGGCTGTACGGAGCCCAGAGACTTCCCCGTTGGGGGCCATAGAGATCAGTACCACCTCTCCTCCGCCAGCCCTGTCAACAAGCTGC
Source organism: Actinomycetes bacterium (assembly GCA_021785315.1). Next base: position 4,677 of record JAJYFX010000124.1, read on the forward strand.
AAAGCCATCTCCACCCCATAGCTGTCAGAGTCATCAAGAATAAGCTTTCCATCTCTGACAAGGTTGTGACTTCCAGGATCCAGCTTGCCGGGAATTGACTGATCCGGGATTTGTTTTACACATACAGCAATATTCATTGACGATTTCCTTACATACGTTTAGAACGCAAAGTGCAATTGGAGGATAAAACCTTCAATCAAGCTTATCGTGAATCTGCCAACTGGTCCAAGTTAGATAAATACGCGGAAACCCACCCATCTGACTACTGGAGCAAATCAGGCTTTAGCTGAACTTTAATCGATTTGCGCGGCCATGCTCTTTCGTCTTCCCCAGCGACAGGCATTCATACTTTCACGCATCTCGGCTGGCAACCAGCGAGACGGCCCGCGGCGCTTCGCCGTATGCCTGACGTTACGAAAGCGGAATGGTTAGCACTATCTTTGCGCCATTGTCAGTTTTGATACTCATAGTTCCGCCAAGCTGGGAAACCACGATATCATTGACGATCAACAGACCAAGGCTCAACGTTTTTTCGGGGTCAAAGTTATCAGGGAATCCGACTCCATTATCAGCTACGATCATCTCCAAAGTGTCGTCCTTTTGATCCAAAAAGACACTCACTAGTCCCGTTTGACCATCCGCTTCGGCAATGCCGCCACGAAACGCATGGTCAATCGAATTCTGCAAGAGTTCCGCCAAAACCAAAGCCAGCGGAGTGGCCACGCGGGCGTCGAGATCGCTAGCAGACCCTGTAACCTCGATTTTTACCGGGTAACTGGGCATTATTGACTCTTGAGCCAGCTTGACGATCGCGGATACAATCTCGGGAAATGAGACCTGGTCGCCAATCTCGCGCGAAAGAATTTCATGGACTACAGCAATTGAGCGTATTCTCCGCTCGGCCTCCTTGAGGGCATCCTGACCCTGGGAAGGTCCGACTCTGCGTGCCTGAAGCCGCAAAAGCGAAGAGATCGTCTGCAAATTGTTCTTGACCCTGTGGTGAACTTCCCTGATCGTTGCGTCCTTGCTAAGCAACATGCGATCGCGTCGCCTGAGCTCGGAAATATCCCTAAGAAGGACCAGCACGCCCGTAACTTCGCCTTCATCGAGAAGCGGAATTGCGTGCATCATCAGAGTTATGTCCGCTCGCTGCTCTATTTCTTCAATCACCGGCTTGTGACTGGCAAAAGCTCGATCGGGAGCGGAAAACTGCAAGCCGGTCTCCCCGAAAATATCGCCTGTTCTGATCAGATGAAGGCCCAGGCGATGCAATGCGCTGGCCGCATTTGGCGACATGAAGAGTATCCTCTTGTCGGCATCGAGCACAAGGACTCCGTCTCCAACCCTTGGAGCCTCTTC
>JAJYFX010000125.1 GCA_021785315.1 Actinomycetes bacterium
GATCGTCATTTGCAACGTCATTGACGGCGATCACCGACCCTTTTTGCAGACTGTCACGAATGGCGCCTGGCTGTATGAATACAGTCGTTCGTTCTCTGCCGAGCGTCGAACTGCCGATCCTTGCATTCGATGAAAGCCCAGTAGCAGAGTACCATTCGCATATCACATGTCCAGGCAAACCGTGTTCAATAGCCCGAACCACTGTGCGGTCAGCCTTCAGTGCCGGACCCATGCCGCTCACCGTCTGTTGAAATGCCGAAGAGACGTCAAGATTGCTGTGAAGCGCGCTCGCAAGTTCCTCGCGCAAAGAACGTTCCAGCTCGAGTCCTTCGCGAAGTTCCTTTTCCTTGGCATATTGACCGGCTAGCTGGGAGATTAGAGACTCCTTCTCGTTAGCCATGCTATTGATTGAAGCTGCAAGAACATTTTCTTCGGCAAGGTCGCCGATTGGCGCTCTCACGTTAGTTTCGCCTGCCTCGAGCTTGGAAAGCGTTTCGGTTAGCCGCGTAAGCAGCGATTCCATTTTGAGCCGGGTCGAGTTTGCACGGCGAAGCCCAAGTGCAAGTCCGCCCAAGAAGATCAAAAGTGATGCAGATATTGTGAGAATTGCTATGGTGTGCAGGCGGTTCTGGTCATGCGTGAGCTCCTCGGAAAGTACCAGCTTTGTTGCCAAGTAGTCCGATTGGAAGTTATTTAGGGCGGGATTGATTGTTGCCTGGATGTGGTTAATAAGGTTTGTGGACAGTTGACTTGGTTGTACAGCCAATACCGTGGTGGAATATAACTTAATGAGGGTTTGGGCTGCGGAATTCTCTTTTTGGAGGACTCCAGATCTTCTTTCGTCTCGATTCTCAAGCGCTTGAGCCGAATTGAATTTGTTATTGTACGAGGACTGGTCTTGGTGGAAAATTGTCAGATACGAGGCGTCGCCGGTTCGCATGTAGTTCGTCGCGGTGTCATCCATTTCCAGCACCTCTATCAGCATGCTGTTGTTTCGCGATATAAGGGGTTGCAGACGGTTCACCAAGTCAGAATTTGAAGAGTTTGAGTAGATCAGCGCTCCGATTCCCACTCCACCCATAACCATCAGTATGAGAGTCAACGCCAACATTGTGCTGCGAATATCGCGGGTAACGGAATTTTTTGGCAGTTTTCTAAAAAACCCCACAATCTGGCTTGGGAGACCTAGACGAATCCCAGGGCGCAATTGATTGTCATCAGATACCTTTTCGTCCATGGACAGCTACGCCCTTCTCCCGTCTGTTGGGCCTTTTCTATGTTCAGTTTTATCGCATTTGCATTTGTGTGGACTCGTGTGTTTTGAAAGTTCACGTCTACTGCGGAAATGCACCACAAGTTTGCAGCACAACGATGATCGCAATAAAAGCTACCGTCCTACTGCGATTCCTGGTACTCCAAAAAAGCCTCAAATGCCCTGGGCGCATATACGGTTCCCGGACCGCCGCTGAGCATGATTGCGACGCCCAGTGCCTCAGCAACTTCGTCTCTTGATGCGCCCTGAATTGCTGCAGCTCTTGCATGACTTGAAATGCAACCGTCACATCTGTTTACCACCGAAATTGCCAGAGCCATAAGCTCCTTGATTTTCTTTGATAAAACGCCTTCGGCCATTGTCGCCGCGTGCAGCTGGGAGTACCCTTTCAGCACGTCGGGAATTTCAGATCTAAGCTCTCTTGCCGGACCGCGCAACTCTTCAGCAATTTGATGGTATTTGTCAGCCATCTTGTCTCCTTAGTGATTTCAGTGCTGCAAGTCTCTGGATCTTGCCTAAAAGCGCCAGTCTTCCTCGGTCTGTCGCTGCCAGTCACGCCTGCGTCGGCCTGGGAGCCACATATCCCAGGTAGTTACTTGGAAAATCATATCAATTGCAGGATCTTCAAGACCGCATGAGAACAAATTCTATTTCAAATACTCGATCTTGGCTGATCGAAAAAGGTCATATCGAGAAGGCGTCCCGGTCTCTACCAAGGCAACATGAAAACGCAGCTTTTTCTGGGCCACTATCGATCAAGGGGTTGGCTAGCTGATATGTGCGAAAAGAAATGCATATAACTATGCAGCCTGTGGCCTCTAGGCCATGCCTTCAGCTTGGACTGCAAGCCCCTTATCATGCTGGAAAAGCGATGGCCGTTGCCGGAGAACCCCGCGCCCCTCTTTGCGACAGCTGTGGAGTTGTCTTTGGGGATAGAATGACTTGTTATGGATGGTCGGCCTACGGACTTCGAGGATTCTGGCATCACCCAAAAGATCATTAACGACCGCTATAAGTTATTATCCAAAATTGGCAATGGTGCCATGGGCTATGTCTACAAAGCCCATGATCTAAAGCTTGATCGTGAGGTCGCGATCAAAGTATTGAAGGACAGCGTTGCCGACGATCAGGTACTGCTTGCCAGGTTCGAAAGAGAGGCGCGAGCTGCTGGTAGATTGTCCCAACATTCGAATGTTGTGACCATCTTTGATGTCGGCGAGTCCAACGGCCAGCCTTTTATCGTAATGGAGCTGGTTTCTGGAGGGACTCTATCAACTAGAATGAAACCTGGGCCTATCCCAATTGCCGAGTCGCTATTCATTACCCGCCAGATACTGGAGGCGTTGGCATTTGCGCATGCCAACGGCATTGTGCATAGGGATATCAAGCCCAGTAATATCCTCATTGCGGACACCGGCGAGGTCAAGCTGGGCGATTTTGGCATCGCTAGCATATACGAAGGCGCAGGTACCCAAGATCTAACCCTCACTAGCCAAGTTATTGGAACGCCTGCGTATCTTTCGCCGGAAAGAGTAGAAAGTAAGCCGGTAACTCCCAGTTCGGATCTGTTCGCTGTCGGGGTGATCCTTTATGAAATGGTCACCGGCGAGCGGCCGTTCAAAGGAGACTCGCCGATCGCGATCATGCTCGCTGTGAGGTCGGGAATTTTCCCATCCCCCGAGGTAGTCAATCCCGAAATCCCTGAAGAGCTCGCCAGGGTAATTGTCCGTTCTCTAGCTCACTCGCCGGAGGCGCGCTATACCAGTGCAAAGCACATGTCTGCTGCACTTGATTTCGACGGCGCTACGGACGATACTGCTCTTTTGTCAACGCAAACTCTTGGCGCCTCCTTTTTCAGCTCGAGTTCTGCAACAGCTGGCGAGGAGACTTTTGCCGCACCTATAGCGGCAACAGCTCCGATTGCGGGCGCGCACTGGAATAACCAAGCAAATACGAATTATTCAGATGCCAAGACCCTTGAGGGCAAATCTTCCCCGAGAATGGCTTTGGCACTTCTTGCCGGCGCATTAATTGGCGGGTGGCATCGAGTTGCAAGGGCGATCACCGGGAAATCGCCAGATAGCTCTCACGGCCGCTATCGAGCTCCAGTCGTAATGATAACGGCGGCGATCGCGACTTTCCTTTTAGTGAGTTTTTTATTGCTGAGGAATGGCTCGTTTCCTAAGGCTGGTCCGAACCCGCCTGCACCCTTCTCGCGGGTCGTCACGACTACTACCACCACTACTCTGCCGCCGACAACTACGTCCGCTCCGACCACCACCGCTGCTACGGTACCCCAGCCCGCCCAATTTGGGCACGGCAAAAAGGGTCACTGAGATATCTCGTCAATTGTCTTCCTGAGCCGTAGTCCAAAAGACTTTGCAAATCTCTGGATTTTCACTAGACGATCGGCCTGTGTCGCCTGCATGGCATCCAGTTCGCATTGTCAACAACTCGCTGATGAACAGGCGGATCAGTCTTTGGCCATGGCATCCGAGGCGTCAAAGGTCGGGATCAGAGTTCTTGCGGCTCTTGTCTCATCGAGCCGGGTTACAGGCGTTTGAGTCGGTGCTTGGTGAACCTCGAATTCTCCGTCCGGCGTTCGAGAAAGCTGGGCAATGCTTTCAAGAGCGCTCGCAAGGGCCTGCAAGGTCTGGAGTGATTCGGTTTCCGTGGGTTCGAACATCAATGCCTCTTCGACGACGAGAGGAAAGTAAACGGTGGGAGCATGAAATCCGAATTCGAGCAACTTCTTGGCAATGTCGATTCCCCGAATGCCAGTCTCTTTTTTCAGCCGCGAGGCAGAAGCGACAAACTCATGCATGCAGGTCACATCGTGCGCAGCAGGATACGAATCGGATATCTTCTTGCGCAGCCAGTTTGCATTCAATACCGCCGTCTGTGAAACCTCGGTTAGTCCCTGGCCCCCGTAGTACTTCATGTACGCGAGAGCGCGTATAAAGATCAGGGCGTTGCCGTGGAAGGAATGGATCCTTCCAATCGATTTGGGCGGTTGTATGAAGCCAAATCTGTTGGATCCATTCGGATTGACGCCAACCACCGCAGGCTTGGGTCCCGGTAGGAACTCTGCTAGGCGCTGCGATACCGCAACTGGACCAGAGCCCGGTCCCCCACCGCCGTGGGGAGTCGCAAAGGTCTTGTGCAGGTTGGAGTGAACGATATCGAACCCCATATCTCCTGGGCGGACGATTCCCATGATTGCGTTGAGATTTGCGCCGTCATAATACAGAAGGCCGCCAACTTCGTGAACTGCGCGGGAGATCTGGAGAATGTCTTTTTCGAACAGTCCAAGAGTATTGGGATTTGTAAGCATCATTCCGGCGGTGTCTTCATCGAGTAGCGACTTCAGCGCATCGAGATCAACTAGTCCGTCAGGACCAGATTTCACCGTGATTGGGTGAAAACCAGAGAGTGTGACAGATGCGGGGTTGGTGCCATGGGCCGAATCTGGAATTATGACATTTTTTCGCTGTCTGCCTAGATCCTTGTGGTATGCCTTCATGATCAAGAGGCCTGTTAGTTCACCTTGAGCGCCTGCTGACGGTTGCAGAGTTGCTTCTGCCATTCCGGTTATCTCGCTGAAATATGATTCAAGAGTGACCATGAGTTCAAGCCAACCTTGAATTGTCGATTCGGGCTGATTGGGGTGAATATTGGCTAGACCGGAGATCGCAGCTGAAACATCAGCGAACTTAGGGTTGTATTTCATCGTGCACGAACCCAAGGGGTAGGCTCCGAGATCCACAGAAAATTGCCGATGAGTCAGTCTGGTGAAATGCGCCACCAGATCTCGCTCTGAAATCTCAGGCATTTCCGCGTCTTGATCTCTGAGCAGATACGAGGGAACCGTGCTCGACGGCTCTTTAAGGGGTATGCCAGTTGTTCTAAACGAAGCCGCAGTTCGTTCCGGAACAGACAGTTCAAATATTGTCGGCTCAGCTGCTCGACCGTCCATTAGCGGGATTGAACTCGCCTTAGCGCCTGGTTGCGGGGTCCTGCCCATCTATTTCACCACTCTTTGTAGCGCATTCACGAAAGCCTCGATTTCTTTGGCGGTTCTCTTCTCGGTAACGCTGATCAAAAGAGAGCCCTCTGCGTCGGAGCCTTCAAACCCGTGCCTGACGGGGATGCCGGCGAGAAAGCCCTCTTCAATCATTCGATCTACTAAATTCTCAGCTGGAATAGGTGTTTTAACCGCGAATTCGCGTAGTGTTGGCGCATCGGATACTAGATGAAACGCCTGTCCGGAATCCAGCAGCCGTTTCTTCATGAACTCAGTGCCCGAATAGCACCTCTTGGCTAGTTCCTTGATTCCGGATTTCCCAAGCCATGACATTTGTATCGCAACTGTTATCGCGATAAGGGTTTGGTTCGTGCAGACGTTGGAGCTGGCTTTTTCCCGCCTTATGTCCTGTTCTCTAGTGCGAAGAGTCGTGACGTATCCTTTGTTGCCCAAGCTGTCTAAAGTTTCGCCGACCAGCCGTCCAGGAAGCAGTCTGACGTACTCATTCTTAGTCGAAAATAGTCCGACGTATGGGCCTCCAAAATTCAGCCCAACTCCAAATGCCTGGCCTTCGGCAACTGCCACATCAGCACCCAGCGAGCCTGGCGAATTGAGCAGAGCTACGGAGACTGGGTCATAGACGATGACGATGCGGATATCGTTTTGAACCGCAAACTCCGTGATCGATCTCAAATCCTCAATGACCCCAAGGTAATTTGGGTATCCTA
>JAJYFX010000126.1 GCA_021785315.1 Actinomycetes bacterium
CCCGTGACGTTCCTCGGTGCATTCGAAAGACACACCTGGGCCAATGATTTCTGAAAGCCCGTAAATGTTGATGCTCCTCACTCCGAGACGAGAATCGATCTCAGCGCGCATCGTCTCAGTCCAAGGTTCTGCTCCCACAAGCGCAAACTTAAGAGGAATGTCTTTGGAATCAATCCCTTGCCTGGCAAACTCCCGGGCAATTGTAAGTGCATAACTGGGCGTGCAGCACAGTACCTCGGTGCCAAAGTCCATAATCAACCTGACCTGGCGTTCAGTCATCCCAGTCGAAGCTGGAACCACTACCATTCCCAGAGTTTCCCCTCCCTGATGGATGCCAAGTCCACCAGTAAACAGTCCGTACCCGTAGGCGTTGTGCAACAGCATTCCAGGCTCAGAACCGCCACCAGCAAGTGCTCTGGCGCACACCTTTCCGAATATGTCCAAATCGGCGGCCGTATAGCCCACTACCGTCGGTTTTCCCGTAGTTCCCGAAGACGCATGGATTCTCAACAGCTTGCTTTTGTCCGTTGTAAACAGACCAAAAGGGTAGGTATCTCGCAAGTCGGATTTTCGAGTAAATGGCAATCTCCACAAATCCGCAATCCCACTGATATCGCTGGGTTTGATCCCAACTCCCTGGAGCCGCTCCCTTATGTAGGGAACGCTTTCGTAAACTCTTGACACCATTTCGCGCAATCGAGCAGACTGTAATTCCTCCAGCGCACCGCGCTCCATCATTTCTATTTCAGGTTCAAATATCACCCTCGTACCCCCTATTCAATACTTGCGAAGCTCTAAGAAACGCTTTGCCTTCCATCAATTTCCGTGCGGTCCTTGTATATGCCGCTTTTTCGACAACGGGATTTCCCGTCTCGTCGATGGATACCTTCGCCGCGACCACGTTGCAACCGGTTGGATGGCCGATACGAACCTCATCTGAAGTGGACGGACTCATCTGATATGCGATAGTTCCTGGAAGTCGAGCCGCCACTGCTACCGTCACGCCGGCCGTACCTGGAAAGGCTTTGTGCAAAACTAGAGGCTGCCCGCCAATAACTTCAGCAACAAAGTCGATATCATCGCTTTCTACACCTTGGTCACCGACGACGGTCTGATAGTTGTGGGCGTGGTCCAGCAACACAGGAATCGGCACTAACCCTCCTTCTGGAATGCCAAGCATTCTTGCTACTGCACGCTGCAGCGCATCTGATTTGGCTATTTGAACTTCGGAGGGAAAACAAGGAATTTCCCCCGGGTTAAATCCAGCATCAGACGCTCTGACTAATACGCATAAGTTAGCAATATCTACGATCGATACTGAAATCGTACCAATGAGAGGTACCTCAATTACGTCTATAACTGAACCGGTTGGCAATAACTTACCGGTAACAGATCCTACGGTTTCCCGATAATCGAGAACTATCTCGGCCCCGGTGCCGGGAACTCCATCAACTCGGCAACTCCCTTCCACGGTTGGCCTTCCAAACGAAACCGGAACCGTGGCTGTAAAAATCTTGCGAGTATTTGTGTTATGGACTCTCACGGTGGTCAAAGGAGAGACCGGCTCAACATATCCATGCTCGATTGCGTATATACCGACGGCAGACGAGATATTGCCGCAGTTCATATCCATATTTACCTTTGCCTTAGCCACGCTGACCTGGGCAAAGGTATAGTCAAGATCCGCTCCTTCGACGCTTGGAGGTCCGATCATGGCAACTTTGCTGGTAAGCAAATCAGCACCGCCAAGCCCGTCTATCTGGCGCGGATCGGGGCTACCCATCGCAGCGAGCAAAAATGCCTCAAGCTCGGCCTGATCCTCCGGCAGTGCGGCTCTAGGAAGAAACACTCCCTTGGAAGTTCCTCCCCTGATGATCGAGCAGTCGACAGATATGAGTTCGCCCTCTTGAGAAATTAGTTCCGAGCTAACCCCAGTGGCAGACGTCATTTTCATGCAACCAGGATGTTTACGGTACATGCAGTACCTTCTACGCCTTGGGCCTTGCCGCCTCTGCAGTGGGCAACGCCGATCTTGGCATTTTCGATCTGCCGGTCGCCGGCATCACCTCTGAGCTGTTTTACCAGCTCAACAACCTGGGCTACGCCAGTGGCACCCAAAGGATGGCCTTTGCCGAGAAGCCCTCCGGATCCATTGACCGGCAAGATGCCGTTTAGGTCCATCTCCCCTTTTCCGACCCTGGCGACATACTCTCCATGCGGAACCAGGCCCATACCCTCGACGCGCAAAGCCTCGGCGATGGAGAAGCAATCGTGCACCTCCGCGAAGTCAATCTCACCTGGTCCAACTCCTGCCTGCTGGTAAGCTGCCTCGGCGGTACGCCAGGTGAGGTCTTCGACTGTCATGTCGACAAGTCCCACCTCAGTGCGCCCGCTTTTCAGCGCACTGGCTGCAAGCTTTATCGCCCTCGAGCCGCCGAGTTGCTTGAGCTTGGCTTTAGTCACCATGACAACAGCTGCCGCGCCATCGCTTATGGGAGCGCATTCATGCATGCGCAAGGGATCAGCGATCAGACGTCCCTGCATCACTTCCTCCAAGGTGACCGCCTTTTTGAAATGCGACAGCGGATTCATGGCTGCGTTTCTCTTGTTCTTCACCGCTATCCGAGCGATATCTTGTGGTTCGACTCCATATTGCAGCATGTATCGCTGAGCTCTCATGGCATAAATCCCCGGCATTGTCAGCCCCAGCTGGGCCTCTATGTCGCTTGGATCAGGAGCTAGCGCTCCTCTGAACGCCGTGGTCATATGCTCGACGCCCAATGCCAAGACGATATCATATGCGCCAGCCCTAAGGGCCAGCGCGGCATCCCAAATTGCAGTAGATCCAGATGAACATGCATTTTCGACGTTATCGATAGGAATTCCAGAAATACCTGCCGCATACAGAGCACGCTGGCCCATCGCCATTCCTTGGAATACGTGTCCAACCCATGCAGCGCCTATGTCTCCGCGACCCACTCCCGCATCGGATAGAGCTAAATTTACTGCCTGCGCACCAAGATCGGCGGGTGACTTGTCCGGATGCTTGCCAAAAGGCGTCATCCCAATACCTAATACATATACGTCTTCCATTGAAGATCCTCTCTTCCCCAACTCTCACTGCTACCTGACACAGCCTCGACGGTACTCATTGGTCCACACTCCATTTCATGAAATTACCGCTGAAATGGTTTAAAGACCCAACTTTGCGTGAGGCATTGAAATAAGTTCGTCATTTTCTTGTCTGGGGCCATTTGCCATCACGATTTCCACTTTGGCTCCTATCGACGGTGGCTCGGAGCCATCGAAAGGCAGAAGAACTCGAACATTTTCTGGAAAATCGACATAGACCAGAACATATGGAGTCCTGAACTCAGGAGTTGACTGTCTGGCAACGGTAAATGTGTAGACAGTTCCCGCGCTGGAAAGTAACGCGTCTTCCATAGAACTCGTCCCATCTCCAGGGCAGATGCTTCGAGGTGGGTAAAACACCGCGCCGCATGACCCGCATTTACTCGCTCGCAAACGGACTTTGCCATTTTCGACAACGAAGTTTTCAGCCTTTGGTGAAACCTCTGCTTCATCCAGATTTACCACAAATCTCTCCTTATCAACTGTGGGCGACCATTGCATCTCCGCAAGAGCGCCTAGTATGCTCCAACACTTCGGCCCCCACACACATAGAGCACCTGACCCGTTATGTACCATGAGTCATCATCGGCAAAGAAGGCCACAGCGTGGCCGATATCATCTGGGCCGCCAATGCGTCCAACTGGAACCGTCTTGGTAAGTCTGTCCTGGTTCTCCTGGCTAAGACTGCGGAACAAGGGGCTGTCCACGAGCCCCGGCGCTACGGCATTGGCCGTAATCTGATATTTTGCGAACTCAAGGGCGAGAGTGCGGGTAAAGCTCACTACGCCCCCTTTGGATGCGGCGTAGTTTGCCTGTCCCGCCCCGCCAAGCCAAGCGCGCGATCCAATGTTTACTATCCGGCCAAAATTGGCGTCCATCATTGGCTTGACTGCAGCCTGGGTGCAAAGGAACTGGGACTTGAGGTTGATCCTCATCACCTCATCCCAATCCTCTTCGGTCATCTTTACCAGCCACTTATCTCGGGCTATGCCGGCATTGTTGACCAAGATGTCCAACCTGCCGTAACTGTCCCTTGCGTAGTCGACCAACCCAGTAGCCCCATCTTTTGTCGATATATCGCCGACGAAATAACCCGTGTCTAATCCGGATGCCTTCATCTCATCGGAAAGCGCTGCGACCCGCTGCTCGTCTATATCGTTCAATACCACTGAAGCGCCAGCAGACGCCAGGTAACGGGCAATTCCCTCGCCAATTCCTTGACCCGAGCCGGTGACTATAGCAACGCGATCTTTAATTCCCATATTTCATCATCACCTTCCCGTGAACTTCGCAGGCCGCTTCTCTACGAAAGCACGCATCCCTTCTTCGCGATCCTCAGTTCCACGCAAAAATGCATGGCTGATCTGCTCGAACTCAAGACCGGTTGCCAGATCGGAGCTTAGAGCCACATATATGCTTCGCTTGATGCGGTCGATAGACAAGGGGGCCTTGGCGGCAACCTTCTTCCCGAAATCTACTGCGGCCAAAACGGCCTCATTTTCTGGCACGACTTTATTCACTAATCCGAGCCTGTATGCCTCATCTGCGCTGATGCGCTCACCGCCAAACATAAGCTCCATAGCGACAGCCGGACCAACCAGTCTGGTCAGGCGCTGGGTTCCACCTGCGCCAGGCATGCTGCCTACGTTTGCCTCTGGAAATCCCAGCTTTGCAGTCGAATCCGCGATACGCATATCACACGCCAGCGCCAATTCCAGCCCGCCTCCCAGGACATATCCTGCCAGAGCAGCTATGACCGGCTTTGAGATCTTCTCCATCGAAGAAAAGAGATCCCTGACGACCTCTCCAAGAAAGTCCCGTGCTCCGCCGGAGTCATATTCGGCCACCCTGCCCTTTAGATCTGCGCCCACCGAAAAGGCCCGTGGTTGTCCTGCGAGTACTATCGTGCGGCACTGCACATTCCTGTCGAGCTCTTGGAACAACTCCATAAGCTCAGTGAGCATTTCGGGAGTAAGCGCATTTAACGCATCCGGCCTGTTCAAAGTCACGGTTGCTACGCCCTCAGCAACGGACGACTGAATTAACTCGCTCAAATGTCATCAACCTCCATCCTCTTTTCAACACCTTTCTCTTCAATTTCCTCGCTTTGGCATGGCCGAAATGTGGCCAACCCCTTCTCATGTACACTTTTTGTGTTATCCATCTGCGTGCTCAAGCTGCTCGACAACTCCGTCTAAAAGCCACCGCTCGACCAAATCAATGGGAATCCCGGCCAATTCAGTCAATATTTCGATAGTGTTCTCACCAGGCAGCGGTGCTGCTCTTCGGGGACGCGCTGGCGTGGATGACAATTTGGCGGGCATCCCCACTCCAGGCATCTTTCCCAATATGGGGTGATAAAGCGACGGAAAACGATCCTCGGTGTTAAGGTGATCCTCACTGGCCAAAGACTCGTAGTCGTATATCTTCGCACAGACCACGTCCGCGTCTTCGAGCCGTTTAATCCACTCTTCGGTGGAAGCTTGCTGGAAAATTTGGGAAAGCTCATGATGGAGCTCTTGGCGGTTCGCCACCCTGAGGTCGATGCTTGAAAAACGACTATCGTCGGCCAGTTCAGGACGGCCTAGTACTTCGGTGAGCTTCCTCCAGCGGTCCGGCCAATAGGCCGCGACCATGATATGGCCGTCCATTGTGGGAAACGCCTCATTTGGGGCAGCATAGGGGGCAGCGCTGCCTTGTCGGCCGGGAGAACTACCGCTAGCTTGGAACATCGAAATTGGCACTGTCTGAAACATGAACATCGAATCCAATAGAGAAGCATCAACTCTTTGGCCCACTCCAGTAGCCTGCCGGACCAGCAACGCCAAAAGGATTCCTTGGACTGCGACCAGACCTCCAACGGTGTCGGCAGCGGGTAC
>JAJYFX010000127.1 GCA_021785315.1 Actinomycetes bacterium
ACTCGAACCTCCGACCTCAGCCGTGTGAAGGCTGCGCTCTAACCAACTGAGCTAAGCGCCCGGCGTTCTTATACATTAGTGCTGCCCACACCAGTCGCACACACGAGGAGAAGATTTTCTTGCCGGCACGCCATCACTATCTCGGCATTATCGACACGCCTACTCTCCAACGTGGCAACCTTAGGCTTTGGTTGCGCAACGGTTCGTCCATCCCTGGTGCCAACAGACCTTACACCCGGATCCCGATACAGATTAAACCAGCGAGACTGACTACGCGATTACCAGCGCGAAAACCTTATTTGCAATTGCGGCCGTCCAAAAAACACGAATGTCTTGACCACTGCAAAAGACCCAAGGCGAGCAAATTAGACCGTGTGACCGACAAGCATTTTCTTACGCCAGGAAGTATTTCGCCAGGCGGCGTAATCGCCATCCGACTTTCGGCAGGTCCAAACCAAGAGTTCACAGCTATCCCATTAAAAATCATCGATCTCAAATCGCGTCATTTCAGCGAGGTTTTTCTTTTTTGTCCTAAACTATCTGGCCAATGACTCGCCTCACGCAAAGAGAGAAAACATACGGCGTCGTGATCGGCGTATATGGGTTGATCGTTCTGGCCATACTGATGGTACCACATTTTGGCGATCCGACACCGAAGGGGGCCATCTCACCATTTATACAATGGCTCGTGGGAACACTGGCAGTTCTTTTGGGCATCGGGCTGATCCTAACTGGAATCCGAATAGCTGCAGGGCTCGAAATGGCCGCAGCCGCAGTGTTTGGTCCATGGTCCACCCACCTCTTGTACGCATTTCCCCTAGTAGTCTGGGCAGGCTTTGTCTCGTTCAAGCGTGGAGCCCGCCTTCCTCGGGGTTCCACCCGGCCAAGGGGGTCTCAAAGTCGATCTGGTGGCAAATCAGTGATCGATGCCAGTTCTACGATCCGAAGACCACCGAAAGCATCGCGAAGGTATACCCCTCCAAAGCAGTCAAGAAAAAAATGAATTGCTACCATAGTCAGGGAATTCCAAGTTCATCAAATGCACGATGGAAGGCCATCCTCGGTGATGAATACAATTCAAGGAGATACTTTGATCGTCGATAGACTCTCTGGCAAAGCTATTTTCATCACCGGCTCCACAGGATTCCTTGGTACTGCTCTTGTGGAAAAGCTATTGAGAACGGTTTCGGACTGCGAGCTCTACTTGTTGATCCGGCCCGGCAGGACTAGCACTTCCTCTGAGCGCATCAATAAAGAGATATTGAAAAACGACTGCTTTGATCGTCTGCGTAAAGCTTACGGAGACCGATTTGAAAGCGAAATCGTTGCTAGAGTCCATCCAGTCAGCGGAGACGTGATATCTGATGGCTTGAAGCTCAATGATGTCGACAGAAAACTCCTCTCTGACTGCGATATCATCATCCACTCAGCTGCATCAGTGAGCTTTGATTCACCGCTTGACCAGGCAGTCGAAGTGAACCTTCTCGGCCCTAGACGAGTCGCAGAAGCTGCAATCCAGGCAAGAAATGAGTTCAGGGTCACCAAACCCGTCCACTTCATCGCAATTTCCACGGCATACGTGGCTGGACGCAGGCGTGGCCTCTCCCCTGAGCTGCCGTTGAGCGATACCCCTTTTTCAATTCAGCTTGATTGGCATCGTGAAGTCGATGCGGCGCGAGGTCTAAGGGCTGATGTGGAGTTAAAGAGTAGAGATTCCAAAAACCTCGAACTCTTTCACAAAAAAGCGTCCAAGGAGCTCGGAGCGGTCGGCGTACCAGCGCTGGCTGACAAACAAGAAAAACTCCGCACTCAGTGGATACACGATGAAATGGTTCGCGCAGGAATCGCAAGAGCCACTTCGGTAGGCTGGCCCGACGCTTACGCCTATACAAAGGCGCTCGGCGAGAAGGCGCTGCTCGAAAAGCAATCTCAAATACCTATCACCATCGTTAGGCCGTCAATCATTGAGTCTGCGATGCTCGAGCCCAAGCCTGGATGGATCAGAGGTTTCCGGATGGCCGAGCCGATCATAATCTCCTATGCGAGGGGACTCCTTAAAGAGTTTCCAGGGGTGCCTGAAGGCGTCATAGATGTAATTCCGGTAGACATGGTTGCAGCTGCAATAGTGGCAGTCGCGGCGAAAGGACCTCGCAAAGGCGGGCCGCAGATTTTTCAGGTCGCATCGGGATCGAGAAATCCTCTTAAGTACGCGACTTTGGTGAAACATGTTCGAACCTGGTTCCAGGAACATCCTATATACGATTCGGATGGCCAGCCGATAATGGTTCCGGACTGGTCTTTCCCTGGCCGGGGGCGGGTCCAGTCGCAGCTGGACAAGACTTCCAGGTTCCTGCAAGCGCTCGAACAGGTTACGGGAATGCTTCCCATTCGAGGAGAGCAAGCTAACTTTATCGTAGACATCGAAAGAAAGCGTCAGGCGGTCGACAGCGCGTTGGGATATGTCGAGCTTTATGGCACTTACGCTGAGACCGATGCAATCTTCAAAATCGACAATCTTTTGGATCTGTACAACTCGCTTGATGAGCAGGAGAAGGCTCATTTTGCATTCGATCCAGCACTAATTCATTGGGAGAACTTCATTCGGGAGATTCATCTCCCTTCCGTTGTTCAGCACGCAAGAGTAAAGACAACACCCACCAAGCGTCCTGCGAAATCCCGGGTTGAAAGAAATCTGACCCTCATACTCTCCAAAGATCGGCATCTTGCAGTATTTGACCTTGAAAATACCATCATCTCATCCAATGTCGTCGATACGTATGCCTGGCTGGCAACTAGAAGGCTACCTAACCTTAAAAAGGCCTTGTTTGCAGTCGATCTGGCAATGCAAGGGCCCGCGCTACTGGCGTTAGATCGCAAGGATCGAGGAGATTTTCTCAGATCCTTCTATAGAAAATATGAAGGCGCCAGACCACAAGCGCTTAAAAAGGACAGCCTTGAGTTCTTTAACGCCTATCTGCTCAAGAAGTCATTCCCTGCGGCCATAGAAAGAGTCAGGCGCCACAGGAGCCTCGGCCACAAAACATTGCTGCTCACCGGTGCTCTTGACTTTGTTCTCGAGCCACTCAAGCCGCTGTTTGATGACATTATCTGCGCAGAGCTTGAGATTGGAGACAACGGTCTCTACAAAGGAAGATCGCTTGCGGTGCCCCCTACCGGTGAAGCACGGGCGTCAATACTGGCAAACTATGCAGACGAACACTCCCTCAAGCTTTCGGAGTCTATTGCCTATGCTGATTCGACGTCGGATCTACCAATGCTGGAGGCGGTTGGCTATCCGGTGTGCGTAAATCCTGAACCAAAATTGGCGGCCATAGCTCGTAAGCGAGGGTGGCATGTAGAACAATGGAATAAAGCCAAGGGACTCCCTCCAGTTTATCTGCCAATAGGGAGATCGATGTGAAAGCCCTGATCTATGAGAGGAATGTTGCCAGATTCGCTGCTACGAAGCTGTTGGGATTAGCCGCGCGCCCAAAGATATCGATCTCTCCCCTGCGCCTGGTCGATATTGATCCTCCCGAGCTTCCCGGTTCTGACTGGATTCGGTTCTATCCCAAGCTTTCAGGTATTTGCGGCTCTGATTTGGCGACTATAACCTCTAACTCATCGCGATATCTCGAGGATTTTGTGTCATTTCCTTTTGTCATGGGTCACGAGATTGTCGGAGAATACCTAAGCCCTGACGGACTGATGAAAAGGGCGGTTCTCATCCCATCTCTCACCTGCGAAGTAAGAGGCACCACCCCAAAATGCAGATTTTGCGAGGTAGGACAACCACAGCGCTGCCAATTACTTCACCTCGGCTCAATCGCGCCAGGACTTCAGACCGGATTTTGCAATGGAACTTCTGGTGGCTGGTCCCAGGAGCTCATCGCACACAAATCCCAGTTATACGACATTCCTGATGCTCTGAGCGATGAAGACGCAGTGCTGCTCGAGCCATTCGCCTGTGCTGTGCACGCAGCGATGTCGATCGGAGACAATCTCAACACTCAGGTAGCTGTCATTGGATCAGGAACACTGGGCCTACTGACTATTGCAGCGCTCAGAGCTCTTCATCCGAACGCCGAAATATTCGCTGCTGCAAAATATGAGCATCAAAAACAGATGGCGATGCTCCTTGGAGCCACGACGCTCGCCCCTGGCGACAACCTGTATCGCCAAGCTCGAACCATCCGCGGCTCTCAGATGATAGCGGCTGACAAGCCTGCCGACGGATTCGGAATCATCTTCGACGCCGTTGGATCTTCTGCAACCATTGAACAAGCTCTTCGGGTTGCAGCCCCGGGAGCGGATGTTATCCTCGTTGGTATGCCGAAAGATTCACGTATCGACCTTACGCCGCTCTGGATGAAGGAGATTTCGATCAAAGGCACCTATGCTTACGGAACCGAGGATCTTGAGGGCGAGCGAATCACCACCTTTGAATTAGCAGCCCGCCTTGCGCAAAAACTCCCGTTGTCAAAATTGTTGAGCGCTACGTATCGACTCGACGACTACGAAATGGCAATCGACCACGCTTTGAATTCCGGGAAGCGCGGAGCGGTCAAAATTGCCTTCGACATGCGCAAAAGTCACAAGAGAGAAAGTTGGAGTCAATAAAGATGAGCCCACGGCCAGGATTCATTCTTGACGTAGATAAATCCACACCGCCAACCTTGTTCTGGCATGGTGAAGGATTCCGACTGGAAAAGCTTCCTGTGGGATCGCGTGTTATTTACCCGCCTGAAGCTCTGGACCCGCTAAAGGATCCCCTAGGCGCCATAGGTCAGGCTCTAGAGCATCCTGTTGGCGATTCGAGTCCGCTTTCGAGCCTCTTGTTCCCGGACATGCGGCTAACAATTGCTTTCGATGATCTGTCGCTTCCTTTGCCCTCGATGCAGTCGCCCGATATCCGTCAAATGGTAATTGAGCAGATCCTTGACCTTGCGGCCTCAAAAGGCGTCGATGACGTCGTCCTAGTAGCCGCGCTTGCTCTTCATCGACGCATGACTGAATCCGAGCTTCGCCACATACTTGGAGACCGGATTTTCGACTCATTCAACAAGATGGGACGTCTGACTCAGCATGACGCTGAGGACCCGTCGAATCTAATTCATCTCGGACTCACCGACAAGGGCGAAGATGTGGAGATCAACAAGCGGGCTGCCACATCAGACCTGCTGGTATACGTCAACGTCAATCTCGTGTCAATGGATGGCGGACATAAGAGCGTAGCTACCGGTCTGGCGTCTTACAAGAGCCTGAGACACCATCACAACGTAAAGACAATGGTGCACTCAAAGTCGTTTATGGACCGCCACAATTCCCAGCTGCATTCCTCCAACTGGCGCATGGGCCGACTGATAAAAGAGGCCGGAGTCAAAATATTTCAAGTTGAAACCACGCTAAACACCAATACTTTCCCTGATTCGTTCTCGTTTCTGCAAAAGCGGGAGTGGGAGTGGAACCTCAAAGATCGTACTAGTTTCATCACCGCGTCAACAGCGCTTAGCAAGACGCCGCCATGGCTGAGCAGAAAAATACTCCATACCATCAGATCTCCCTACCAGTTAACTGGCGTCACAGCAGGCGAAGTCGAGGCTGTCCATGACATAACCATCGCCAACATTTACAAGCAGCAGCTAGTGGAAGTACGAGGTCAAACGGATATATTGACCATGGGGCTGCCATATATCGGCCCCTATAACGTCAACTCGATTATGAATCCGATTTTGGTGTACTGCCTCGGTCTCGGGTACTTCTTCAACATGTACAAAGGAATGCCGCTGGTACGTAAAGGAGGGGTGTTGATACTCAGCCATCCGACGCGGCGGGAGTTTGATCCGACATTCCATCCGAGCTACATAGATTTCTTCGACAATGTCCTAGCTGATACCACAGATCCGCTAGAGATAGAGAGCAAATACGAAAGCGCATTCGCCACCGACCCGTGGTATATACATCTTTACAAGACCGGACACGCTTACCATGGAGTGCACCCCTTCTACAT
>JAJYFX010000128.1 GCA_021785315.1 Actinomycetes bacterium
CGCATCCACAACCAGCCTGAGATTCCGCAACAAATCCCGATCAATGCGATTTTCTGCTGCAAACCAGTTGGCGTATCGACTAAAGATTTCGCCCGACTGAACATCGGCACATGAAAATTCACCAAATCGCTTTGCTTGTGAAAATGATAGAGTCTGAAGCTCAGCCTCGGGCAATGCGGCGGGCACAGCAATAGCGCGGTCATCGCTTACCGCTAGCACAATAGATACCAGATTCTGGTTCCACGCACTTTCCCGAACAGCGCGTAAGAGCGATTCTCCATTGGGCGAACCCCCGTCGCACTCTATAAAACATACGGTAGGCATTCCGTCCACATCGAAGACTGCCTTGGCGCGAATCGCCCCATGAGGGTCGAGCAGGCTCGTAAGTTCGGATCGATATGGGTGATCGGCTGGCAATGCCGAGTTGCTAAGGTGCAACGCACCTGGGGAGTCGGAGTACCCCCATGCTTCCAGCCATTTTTGGAGCGAGCTTTTCACAGGCGTTGATTATATATCATCATTTGGTGTAAATATACCATAATGCGTAAATAAAACAAATTGCATGATATACTCGTTATAAATGACCTACTCGTCTTGATTGGTATGCACAACGATTGGATTGAAACCCTAACATTCGCCCAAAAGCAGCGTCTGCAGTTCATCGAAGCTATGCTAATTTGGGACGGCACCGTGCAACGAGGAGATGTATGCAAGGTGTTCAATGTCACTCCAAACCATCTCACGCGTGACATCAAGCGCTATAGGACGTGCCACAAGGATGCACTTGAGTATGATGTGGAAGCCAGAGCGTACCGGCAGGGGCGCAAATTTAAGCCACTTTTTGCATCCGGATCAGCTGAGGAGTATCTGACGCTGTTGCAGGCATACTGTACGAGCAAGTCTTCATCAGTATTGCCAGCCATGGGGTATGTGGTTCATGCCGAATCGCTCCCTGGACCAACTGGAGCAATCGATTCCAATGTGTTGCGTGTCGTAATGCGAGCTCTCCATACCGAGACCGGGGTAACAATCATCTATCAATCATTTAGTAAATCTACACCAACTGCTCGCACAATTTGGCCTCACACTTTGGTATTTACCGGGGATCGCTGGCATGTGCGGGCGTATGACAGTAAACGTAAAGAATTCAGGGATTTTGTACTTACGCGTTGCAGCAGTGCCGTAGGTAGTGAGACCCCAAGACCAGTCTCGACCACTGAGGACCGCATGTGGAACGAAAAGGAAAAAGTTGAAATTATTCCTGCATCACGGCTTTCTTCCAGCCAAAAAGAGATAATTGCAAAAGAATTCGGCATGACCGTCGATGCTTCTGGTGAAGCGGCCTGGTCATGCCAGATCCGAAAGAGCCTGATTCCTTACCTATTAAACCATTACCGCCTTGAGCGCGGTGGCTCTACCACTAGCCGACCGACCCCAGGACAACACCCTTATCTTGCATTACGCAATCCAGAACTGGCAGAGAAATACGGGTTCCCGAGTTAGTGCTATCTGGTGTAGCAAGATGGCGCTCGGCTGGCTGTTTCGTTGCAAAACAATAATTTTGAAAGTGAGCAACTATGGGAACCAAAAAGAAAGATTTCCGAGTTAAAAAGAAGAAAAAGAATACAAAAGCGAGCAGGAAAGCCAAGAGCCTCCCAAGATATTGAAATCTTCAACATAGAAGCAAAATGAAAATCACTGAGGATTGTTTCAAATCTTGGATATCCTTAGTTGTTGGCTTACCCGTATTACCTCACCATTCAACGCAGCATGAATTTAATCAGCGTTTCCCAATGCTACTTGCCAACCTTTCCAGCGAGGAATGAACTCAATTTTTCCTTCATGAAGGGAAGCGCATCTACCGGCGTCTTATGGTTGGGAATCTCGCTCATGATTCCGTTCACCAGATTCTCGACATGTCCCTCGATTGTTGAAAAGATGTCTTCACCTTCCTTCATCGCGCTAAGGGATGGAAGATGCGCTGCTGCATCATGCATCGCTTTCTGGAAGTCGTTCAGGGGAGCATTCAGTGCTTTTGTGAGTTCAGTCGGGTCAACTGTATATGGTCTCGGGCTCACACTTGGCAAGCAATCATCCCGAGGAGAGTCGAGGTTAAGTACGCATTCTAAATCGGGGGCAACCGCATCTCTTTGGCTGATCGGCGTTCCCAGATTGAAGCACTTCCTCAGGGTGGCAATAACCGAAGTGTGGTCAAAGGGATACGCTGAACCAACAGTTTTTTTCAGGATCGTTTCTCGCCCGATATAAGGGGAGATCAAAACCGCCGGAACTCTGACCCCATAGCGGTCGAAACCGAAAGGCTGGGAATGGGAATTGTCAGGAGGAACCGCTGCGGATGGAGAAACATGATCGTAAATTCCTCCATGCTCGTCGTAGATGATCACGAGCAAGGTTTTTTCCCATGTAGGAGCGCTTCGCACCGCATTGTAGACTTCAGCGATGAGGTCTTCGCCCATTCCGACATGGTGAGGTGGGTGCTGATCGTTGGGAAGTTTGACGTCGGGAAAATAGCGTGGCTCGATGAAGGTATAAGACGGTAGCTTTCCATCGGCTGCGTCCTTTGCGAATTCTTTCTCGAACAGAGCAAAGCGGTCCGCATGTGACCACAATCTGCTGAGAGTGAGGGTCTGAGGAAAGTCGTGGAAATAGATCTTCCAGGATTCTGGGTTCGGGAAGCGGTTGAAGACTGTTTCCATCAAATAAGGGAAATGCGGCGGGGAATTGTTCTCATATCCAGCGGCAGTGGCGCAATGCAGAAAAAAACGGTTCGGCCATGTCTGGCATGGGACGGAAGCGAACCACTGGTCGCAAACGGCATATTCCTTCGCGAGGGCACTAATCACTGGCAACTGATCAGGTGTGTAGTAATGCATGATCGCTTCCGGCTTGTAATTGCTAGGAGGTTCGTCTGTCTGCCTGACATAGTTGTTAACAAAACCGTTCATTGGCGGCACTTGGCTCCCAGGCTTGCCATCGAGTCCGTAAAGCTGCATGTTGATGTCGTTCCAGAGCTCGCCCGGATCGGGGGTAGGGATTGACATCGAGGCAGAGTCGAGTTGACCGCTGTTCCAGACCTTAATATCACCATTACCGTGCAAGGGATTGGTTTCGTTACCCTTCAGGCCGTCGAAGTTTTCTTTTTCCGGATAAAGGTTACCCAGAATGCTGTCGAAGGAACGGTTCTCCAGCATTAGCACTACGATATGTTCGATTTTTTCAGTTAGCTTCACAGTTTTTTCCATTGAGAGCATTAGGTATTCTTCAAAGAGCCAACCATATTGGTGAAGGCGGACGCTAAACTTTGAGCATTTGTTGCTGTCGGCTGGGTTGCCACCTTAATTGTCGAGACACCAAAATTAATGACTGATGCGATCGCTGCCATAGCTTTAGATATATCTGCAATTTTATCGATGTTGACCTGCGCTGAAGACGTAACGCCGCCCAAGGTATCGAGGGCTGGCCAAACATCTTGAAGTGCGTTCGACACAATTAGGGCCGAAATTGAAGAGGAAAGATTGTTCAGCGTTGAGATTTTGTTTTTCAAAACCGCATCTTGAGCATCCCATGCTGTTGCCGCTGCGCTATCAGTTGGTCGTGCTCCAAGCCTAATTAGCTGATCAATTGCTGCGTCAGCAACATTTGCGCACAGCGTTGCTACAGAAATTAAATCGTCGTTAATTGCCATCGAAGGTCTCCTAGAATGCCTTGTTAATTTTGTTAATGTCACCCTTTAACTTTGATGCTTCCGATATGAGTTGCTGGGCGATAGCTTTAGAACTGAGGTTATCTTTTCCATTTTCGAGATTTACTAATGCATTTTTAGCTGTGTTCAAGGAATTTTTATAGTTGGCAAGAGCCAAAATTTTTGTTGAAAGCGTGGTAACTTTTGAGCAATACGTTTGCGCCAGTAGATATGAAGTACCAGTCTCAAAGTTCTTGGTTGAAGGACCAGACATGCAGTCAATCTTCCTTAGGTCAACAACAGATCCAGATTGTTGGATGTAAGAGATGAACGTGGTCTGTGTTTGTGATTTTTCGCGGTTAAGTTCATTCGTCAATTGAGGCACTACGACATTGTTCATCACGTCAATCACGGCTTCCGCTTTCGGCGCTCCTTCCGAGATAAGTAAATTGATCGTGCGTTCTTCCAGCCTCTTTGTAGCAGCATCGGCCAAAAATGATGCCAGGCCACTCATCGCTTGAATTTGAGGCGCGCCCACCCCCGGAATAGCCTGAACGCTAGCCGACAGGTTCGATATCCCGGAATCCACTGAGAAGTTTGCCCCGTTAGAGGTTTGCTGCAGCGCGGTAAAATATGCAGAAAGAATCTTGTTCGCTGCCTCAAGACCCGCAGTTGCTTGCTTCTCGCTGGAACAGTCGCTTGTAACGTCGGACACCTCATTTCTGCGAACACATGACGCCTCGAATTCGTCAGCCACAGAGTTCCAAGACGATGAGGCAGTAACTAACTGTCCCGCTGTCATGTCTACTGCCTGAAAATTCGCACATCCGGCAACGAGCCCCATAACACCTAATGTGGATACTGCCCTCCATGAAATCATGCCGTTCTCCTTTATGCCTACACATACAGAAAAGTCAATTTTCTCCAACTTTCTTCCACCTGTTGCCGGCGGTGTAAATCCGCGTAAATCTGGCCGCAGAAAAGCTCTGTTTGCATGGCAGTAAGCACGAAACTGCCGCGCTTACTGCCATGCACTAGCGTATATCTCCTTCGCTGCGTCAAGGGTAAGCTTTGCCAGACTGCATATGACCGCAGTCTGCCCTTGATCCAGCTCCGGGGACTTTTATCGGTGGTTCATAAAGCATTTTTCGTGCCCGAAAAAAACGTGCGGCCAGATTTACGCGGATTTCAATCGACGTTGACAATCAAAGTCCTGCCAATTCTTTTTTACAGCACGCGCAACTTAGGTTTCACACCATTGTGCATGGCATCAAACCTTCGAAAAGACGCTTCAACTGTATCGTTAGCTTCAGATATTGCTTTGTTTGTCTCCCGCCATTTCTCTCGATAACGCTTACTCATTATCAAAAGCAATAAAACAATACAAGCGCCTACATATAGACCAACACGACGCATAGTACGCCTCGCTTCCAAAGAAAACAGTTATTCGTGACAATCTAAGCCAAAAAAATGAATCTTTACACCACGATCC
This sequence comes from Actinomycetes bacterium, assembly GCA_021785315.1. The sequence goes on from JAJYFX010000128.1 coordinate 5,196, forward strand.
TACCACTTTTTTTTTATTTCAAAGTAGCCGGGCACTTAGTCAAAAAATACATGATGATTGGCCTACAGCTTGAAGTATATCTAAATTAGGCAAATTATCTTATTACGATAACTTTGAGTTTCTTGTCACGGCAATCCACTCATTTGCGAGATCAATTGTTGATGCGCCACGAATTATCCAACTTGCGCGAGTTGGCATACCCATATCTGAGAGAGAGCGCCGTATTGTTTGGGCTGGCAGGGAGAAAAGAGTGCGCGAAAAATATAAAGGATCTCGCCGAATAGGCTGCCCACGCCATCCCTGCTAGCAGCAAGGGGCACTTGGCCGCGGGTGCCAATTTAATCGATTATTATTGACGGCCCTGGCTTCTTTGGAAGACCCCCCCACTTTCTTTTTATCAAGAACAGAGCAGCTTGCAGGAAAAGGAGCGAGGTCGCGCAATTTTTTGGTGGCTTGTCCCCGCAACCTAACGTGACCCGCCGAACTGACTCGTACCCCGGATTGCTTCCTTAGAGAGCGCACGTTAAACAGGCCGTTGGCGACTTGTCGCCTTCAGGCAATTTCAGTTCAATACCTGTCACCTTCCATTTTTCAGTGTAATTCGAAAGGAGATGGAATGGAACTATTGGTAGCAATTTTGAAACGCGTTATCGGACTCGATGTGCATCAGGCGCAAATCACGGCCTGCGCGATTATCGAAGAACCTGACGGAACGACGCGTGTCGAACAACGGCAATTTGGCGCGTTCAAGCGAGATCGA
>JAJYFX010000129.1 GCA_021785315.1 Actinomycetes bacterium
TGACTCTCAGCTATCGACGCCGGCACTATCCCCGCGTCACATAATCCAAGTTCAACTGCCGCCGCGACCTGGTAGTGGCCTCCAAACGTGACTGAACCCGGGACCCGAGCAGTCTCAGCTCCAAATTCAGCCAGACGATGATCGACAAATTGCCGAACGCCGGAACCCACCTCCCTAGATGCAAACCGGATATCCGGTCTGAGCAGATCCGTAAGTGACTTGATGTTCTTAGGATTCTGCGCCGCAAAGCAAAGAGCAATCTCCCAACGGCCAAGCGGCAGCACGAAGTATCCTTCGGACTTGTCAACTTCATCACCCATATCGGCAGCTTCGCCGTGCATCAAGGCGCAGTGAGTCAGTTTTCGATGCAGCTTCGTCAACGAATCTCTATTGGAACCGTAAAACCAACGAAGCTTGAATCCCCCAGATCTTTCGTTGATACGCGAGGATATGAGTCCTAGCACCGGATCGCAACCATCCATGAACATTCCAGAACGGCCAATTTCCGATTCCACCTCGTACCTGAGGTCGACAACGCGAACCAATGCGTCGGCAGCTGTGGGCGGCGCGGCAAATCCGGCCGCGGAGGACTGGCGAATGACCGCCTCTCCATCGATTTCTGTCACGTACGCGCTAACCGCACCAGGCGCCTTCCTTTGGATATCAAAGCGAAACTCCTTGGACCCCTCGCCAGGAAATACTTCCGCGACGTCACTCCCGAGAGCGCTTGCGATTGCCATGGCAAGATACACCTTGGGAACCTGATGGCCTGCCTCGATGGAGTACAAAGACTGCCGAGAAATCCCTACGAGACGAGCCAGCCCAGAAAGTGAGAACCCCCTCTGTACCCGAAATTGCTCGACTTTGTTGCACGCCATTAAATTTCTCGAATCTATGACCGATCACTATGTCAGGTTTAGCTTACAGATGTTAGGTATACAATGCAACATGACAGACAAAATAGCAAGGGCGCGCTCGATAGCATAAAGAATGGGTCGCCCTAAAATAAACCCTTCGATAGGCGGGTAATTTGAGCCTGATAGCTATCCGACAACTCGACCGACAAATGACTGCCGCATACCTCCGGGAATTAAAGTCATAATTTCGATGATTAAATATCGAAGTCCGGCGGCAGATTGCTCCACCAGCCGGACTCTTACCAAGCCTGGGCTTAAATGCTAAACGTAGCTAGGTTGAACTTCAAACCCACCAATGGTAACCCAAGGCAAAGTTCAGCGTCACGCCGAACATCATATAGATAAGCCAGATCCCGGTCAGAATATGAAACAAACCCAGTGACCTCTCGCCAAAAGCACCCAATCCTTGCATATTAGGCTTCAAACTTGCAAAAATATCGGAGATGTAGACAAGGATAAGGCCGATAAAAATGAGAGCAACAGGTGTGTCATGTGCGCCAAGGAACACCGCGGTGCCCAGCGCGGAAATGGCGAGGAATCCAATGGCCATCCCAAGATTCACCCGAGGCTCCGCCCGTCCCTGCATGCGATTCCAGCCCATGGCAAACCAGTGAATGCCATACGCGCTAAATGCCAATGCGGCCATGTAAAGAGGCTTTGCTGTAAAAGTTCCGAGCGTTAGCCCTAAAAATAAAACGATGCCAGTCACGAACTGGCAAAAACCGGGCAACCAGACTCCCCATACCCCGGTCGCCGCGTCAACGTCAGTATTTCGTTTAGGATAATGGAATAACTCCTGCGGCCCATAGATAAGATAGCCCGTTCCTAGGCCCATAAACCCAAGCGCAAGCGGGGGGAATGCCGATGATTGGAGACTTACTACCGTGCTAAGCATTGGTACGACCTCCTAGTTGATGTACAAATCATGATTTTATTCCAGTTATTTGCAACAACCAAGGATCAAATGCCAATTCATACAGCGAATACCGCCGACGCCTAAGGTCCGAGACACAGCAAATGCTTCTCGGGACGACGAAAATGGTAGTTTCACAAACAACGGCCTGCTTCGAACCCTCAAACGTTGCAGCCGGTAGTTAATGGAAAGAATACCCCTCAAGAAAAGTGCCGATGACGCACCACCGGGCCCCAAACTTGCACGAGCTTAGCGGCCTATTGAAAGCTGCTGTGTTGCGGCCATTATTGAATCCCCGCTTCATAACAACCGACTCCAGGCCCAGTCGCGCCTGAGTGATTACCGCAATAGATCTTTTAATCCTCTTCCACTCTGCCAACAAGTGCAAGATCTTCAGCCATAACCCAACCAAACGCGCATACACAGTCGAGCCTGCTGGTATCGAGAGGCTCGAAAAAGTGTTTGAACTCGTCAAACTTTCCATTCAGACCTGGATCGGCGAAATCAATGTATCCATCAACACATCCAGTTCCCGACAGCACAAAGGTCCGATCATCAAGACGATGCTCAGCACCAAATCTCTTTGCTAAACGACGTCCCCATGCGCGCTCCTCGCCGGTTGGTTTATATCCAGGCCGGGGAACTATATCCACAAGGTTTTCGAGAAGCGCATAGCCATGATGAGAGACCAACCTGCAGCCAATGAGAACGTCCTCATCCGGGAACGCAAGAACTGCCTTCCTATATTGATCGTGAAGTATCGCGTTCAAGACGGCAGAGCTGTCCTCACCTGCGCTTATTGTGAGGATTCCCATGAGAATTGCCGGCGTGCCGCCAATTCTCTCAAGCGTATAAAACGCATAACCCACCAGTTCATCACCTATATGTGCATCGGTGACAAGAACCCAGTCTTCTTGTTGTTTGGACAAAAAGCCTAGATCGAAACCGGATCCGCCCTTTTCTGCCATATCGGCCATTGCAGCCAGCTCGGCATCACCTAACGCAGTACAGTCTTTGGTCGAAACAACAATCGGCATCGTAATACAGAATCTCCCGAGTATCTACCTCAGATCAGTTTAGTCGTTCTTGCGTAGACTTAGAACCATGCGGCGTCAGCTAGGCACTGAGGCTCGTCATCCTGCTCGGGTCGAAGATGGCGTTTGCCCCAAACAATACCCTCAGTTCCCCGATCAGACCTCCCCTGTCATTTACCTTGAATTCCAGAGGCAGTTGATAGATGTCGTCTCCAATGTGAAGGCGGACCGGAACTGCTCCATGATGCTCTGAAAGCAGACTTTTCAACCGAGTTAAATTACTTCTGGTCACCTGTGTCAGCGCGATTCTGATTCCGAGCGGCTGGCTCGACCCCTCCGTGAGGTTCGGCCTCGAAATCGAATGGGCTACAATTTTCGGCTGATCGTCCCTGGTATCGACGCGCCCCTTGACGATGAAGATCGTATCTTCCTCAAGCAACGCCCCGAATTCAGCCATCTGTTTTGGAAACAGAAAGACCTCTATCGACGAAGTCAAATCCTCCAAAATGAAATTACCCATCAGGTCGCCCCGCTTTGTGTATCTACGGCTGACTGAGGTCGCAACCCCGCCCACGGTAATCATTTCATCGGCACGCTGCGTCGATGGCAATTCCAGCACGTCAGATATCAAATAGTCGGCAAACCTAGACAGCGCTTTCTCCAGCCCCATCAAAGGGTGGTCAGACACGTAAAGGCCTAGCATCTCTTTTTCTGAAGCCAGGAGTTCCGATTTTTCAAACTCGGTGTCAGGAATCGTTATTTCAATGGTTGGAGAATCGCTAGGGTCCTCTAACGGAGCATCGAACAATCCCATGATTCCGGCTTCAGTCTCCCTGCGCTTGATTATGGCGCGGTCAATCGAGTTTTCATATACCTCCAAAAGCCCCTTCCTGGGATGCCCCAAAGAATCGAATGCCCCCGACCTGATCAATGCCTCTACGCTTCTCTTGTTGAGCGCCACCGGGTCAACCCTCATGCAATAATCCGCAAACGAGGTGAACAATCCATTCTTTTCGCGCTCGGAGACGATCTGACCTACCACGGCTTCGCCCACATTGCGTACCGCCGCCAAGCCAAATCGAATGGCACCACTGCCCTCGTCGGACGGGACGGCCGTAAAATCGGAGCGGGAAACATTAATATCTGGAACCATCACCTGAATCTGATGATCTCGGGCGTCCGAAAGATAAACTGCGGTCTTGTCTTTGTCATCCTTGACCGATGTCAAGATCGCAGCAAGAAATTCAACAGGATAATTGGCTTTCAACCAAGCAGTTTGGTATGCAATGAGTCCGTACCCATATGAGTGGCTCTTATTGAACGCGTAGTCTGCAAATGGCTCGATAATATCGAAGAGCGCGGTACCGATCGACTCGCCATATCCTGAGTTCTTGCAGCCCTCGACGAATTTTTCGCGTTCAGCCTGAATCAGCGACCGAATCTTCTTTCCGCAGGCTTTTCGCAGGTTATCGGCCTCGGCCAAGGTATAGCCGGCGAATTTTTGCGCGACCCTCATCACCGACTCCTGATAGATCATGAGTCCGTAGGTGTCGCCGAGAATCTCCTTCAAATCCGGGTGCAGATAGTCGATTGATTTCCGCGCATTTTTCCTGTCGGCGTAGTCATTGTGCATATTGGCCGCCATCGGGCCAGGCCGATAGAGGGCCACAAGCGCGGCAACGTCGTCAAAGCTGGTGGGAGCCAGCGAGCGCATCAATGCTCTCATCGGGCGACCTTCCAGCTGAAACACTCCAATTGAGTCGCCTTCGCGCAGCATTCCCAGCGTCTTGTCATCGTCCAAAGGTACGCTATCGATATCGGGTCGTTCGTTGGTGGTTTCATTTATGAGATCAAGCGCCCTCTCGATGATGGAAAGAGTCCTCAGGCCCAGAAAATCCATCTTCAGCAGCCCTAATTCCTCGACGCCATGCATCTCATACTGAGTGACAATCGGCGCCTGGTCGATCGGGCTTCCCGGATCCGGCTTACGTTGAATCGGGAGATACTCCGTGAGCGGCTCATGTGTAATCACGACCGCGGCGGCGTGTATCCCGTCCTGGCGGCGCAACCCTTCGAGCCCCCTCGCCACCTCGATCACGCGTTTGACATCGGAATCGCTTTCGTACATTTCCCTTAAATCGGAGGCCATGTTATAGCCGTCGTCGTATCCTTCGACATGTTCGAGGCATGCGCTCAGGGGGGTGTCTCTGCCCATTATCAGCGGAGGCATCGCTTTCGCAATCTTGTCGCCGATTCCATACGGATAACCAAGGACCCGGGCGGCATCGCGAACTGCGGCTCGAGCCTTGATCGTAGAAAAGGTCACGATCTGAGCCACACGATCCCAGCCATACCGCTCGGCGGCATAGCGAATCATATCGGAACGATAGCGCTCATCGAAATCCATGTCGATATCGGGCATCTGGATTCTGCCCGGATTGAGAAATCTCTCAAAGATCAAGCCGTATTTTATGGGGTCCAGATCAACAATTCCCAGACAGTAGGCTACGCAGCATCCGGCTGCCGATCCCCTGCCAGGGCCCACCCGTATGTGGTTATCCTTTGCATACCTGATCAAATCCCAGACCACTAAAAAATATGCAGAGAAACCCATCTCGGATATGACTGAAAGCTCGAAGTCCAGTCTCGATTGCACTTCGTCGCCCAAGTCGGCGCCATACCGCCTTGCAGCGCCTGCATAGGTGAGGTGCCTCAGATACTGCGCTGAAGAATCTTCGTATGATTCCTCGCTCTGAAACTCGATTGGTACCGGGAACTCGGGCAGTTTGGGCTTGCCAAATTCGATTTCCACGTGGGCGCGCTCGGCAATCCACAAGGTATTGTCGCAGGCTTCCTCCACCTCGGAAAAGAGTTCCCGCATCTCAGCCGCGCTCTTGAGATAATGCTGATCGCCATGGAACCTAAATCGATTCTCATCGGCGAGAGTCGCGCCGGTCTGCACGCACAACAGCGCGTCATGGGAAACAGAATCGCTGCGCGAATTGTAATGGGAATCATTGGTTGCAAGGAGTGGAGCCTCGAGCTTACGGGCCATTTCAATCAAAAGGGGGTTGGTGCGCTTTTGCT
>JAJYFX010000130.1 GCA_021785315.1 Actinomycetes bacterium
CATTCAGTTACTTAACGGATCGATGCCGCAATTCCGCTTTCCGAGTTCCACGCTCGTTTACTTCCAATTCGTATTTGCCGGAATTACGCCTCTGCTTTTCCTGGGCAGCGTACTTGGCCGCATGAGCTTCAAAGCGTGGGCTATTTTCGTCCCACTTTGGACAACTTTTATCTATTCGGTCAACGCATTCCTTATTTGGGGTGGTGGCTATTTTGCCGGGAAAGGTGTGGTTGATTACTCCGGCGGGTATGTGATTCACCTTGCAGCTGGAGTCTCCGGATTTGTGGCTGCCGCAGTCATTGGCCCGAGACTCAAAAGGGATCGGGAAACAACTACGCCTACCAACCTGCTGCTTGTTGCGGTTGGTGCTGGAATACTTTGGCTTGGCTGGAATGGCTTCAATGGAGGGGACCCGTATTTTGCAGGCGCGGACGCTGCAAGCGCGGTTTTGAACACGAACCTTGCTACGGCCGCAGCCCTGCTGACCTGGTTGTTTATGGACATGTGGTCAAAGCACCACAAGCCGGCTTTTCTAGGTGCCGTGAACGGCATGATCGTAGGATTGGTTGGCATCACGCCTGCAGCAGGATACGTAAACGGTTGGGGAGCTCTCGCGATTGGGATTATAGGCTCGTTTGTGGTTTGGTTTGCCTTCAACAAGCTTTCTACCAAGTGGATATTCGCTAAAGTTGACGATGCCCTGGGAGTGGTCTATACCCACGGAATTGCGGGACTCATGGGCGGTTTGATGACTGGGATCTTTGCCGATCCGAAAATGATCGTATATCTGGGTTCAGGTAAAACTGCTGCGTCTTCAGTAAAGGGCCTGCTATATGGCCATCCCTGGCAGGTTGTTCTTCAGCTGGAAGCCGCGCTTTGGGTGATCGTCTTCAGCGGAGTGGGTACCTTTATCTTGCTAAAGATCGTCAAGATCTTTGTGCCTTTGAGATTTCCTGACGACGTACTTCAGATCGGCGATCTTGCTATTCATGGCGAGCAGGTCGAACCTACTGAGTCCGCGCACAGGGTTCTTCCCGCTGCCTCGGGAGTTGATTGATGATGGCATAGGTCAATCGCGACCGACCTGCAATCTCGCATTTCTCACTATAGCTAACAGCGAAAGGGATGGGTTCTGGATTATATCCGGGACCCATCCCTTTATCACTCAGCAGGAGGAGAGCCGATTGCTGAAAACGATGATTCGGAACTTGTTTTCTCAGATTGATGTTTTCGGTATCCATCGCATGGCCGCGAAGGTGTTGCCGTGGGAGTTTTCTGCAGAATCTTGCAAATCTGAGAATTTGAGTAAATAAACTTTGAACTTTTGAAAAACTCTCTGTAATGTAGCACTGGCGCGTATGGAGAAATAGGAAAATTAAATTACCTATTGCTCTTTTTCGAATCATATAGCATGATACATATAGCGTAATTACACATGTGAAAGTTGGGGAAGGAGGTCGGCAAATGGGGGAACTTGCCCGACTCAAGGAGTACACTCTCGGCGATTGGCAGGAATTCGCTCAGTGTAGAGGACGGGATCCAGAGATTTTCTATCCGCAGCGGGGGGTTCCGACTGCGTCGGCAAAAACCTTATGCCGTGAGTGTCCGGTGAAGTTAGAATGTCTTGAGCACGCGCTGGCAAATGAGGAGCGCTTCGGGATCTGGGGTGGTCTCAGTGAGAGAGAGCGCAAGAAACTGCATCGAGAGCGCAGGCGGAAGCTTCAGACAAATCCATTTTGCTAATTATTTCGGACCTTTCAACTTGGAGGGTCCGAAGTTTTATCAGCGGCTCTAATTTCGAGTGCTTTGGCACGGTCAAGATCTAGGATATCCCACAGCGCGGTTGGTGAGTTCTCGAGCACTTTGAGTGGCACTAATCCAACGAGTTCGCATCTTGAAATATGCGTAAGAGCGATGACTGCTTCGTAAAATTCATGTATCCCATGATTAAACGGGTCAATCAGGTTTGCAGACACCTGAACTTCATTCCCCACCTGCAAGCCTAATGTTCTAAAAAATGGCGAACGAACTTGCTTTGCTATGTCTTTGGCTTCAGCAAGGTCAGAGCCAGCTAAATAGATGTTGTATGCCACCAAGGGCTCGCGAGCTCCGACTGCGACGGATCCGAACTTTGGATGGGGTTTAGATGGACCAAAGTCCGGCGCCAGACCGACGAAGGCCTCTCGCCTGATCTGGGGAAGAGTCCGGTTCGGTCCGTAAAGGAATGTGGGTACAGAATACTCGGCTGCGATAATCTTAGCGAAATTATCACGGGCCAAAAGTGCATCACCAATTTCCGATGTGCCGAATGGGACGAACGGTACTACGTCAACTACGCCTATTCGGGGATGCACCCCGACGTGATTCCTTAGATCGAGGAGTTGGAATGCCTTTCTGACCAGATTCAATGAATCCTCGTAGACATCTGTACCGTAGAGAGTAAATACTGATCGATTGTGAAACTTGTCCGAATGCGTATCGAGCAGGCTTGTTCCGGCCGCATGTACCAGTTCTGTGAGGCGCGAAGAGTCGGTTCCTTCGCTTATATTGATTACTGATTCCAACAAGGCTGCGAACCCACGCCCATTCCAGTGATTAAAGAGTTACAGAATCACTTTATTATGGTGCTTCGGCTTTGGCCAGTCTCCTTGCCCGGGCTATTCTTCTGCGCTCACGTTCGGAAGCACCGCCCCAGACGCCGTGATCGATGTGATTCGCAATCGCATATTCCAGGCATGTTGACTTCACTTTGCATGTCACGCATATTTTCTTGGCAACTTCTACGCCAACTCCATCGCTCGGAAAGAAAAGCTCAGGAGGAAGTTCCGTACATTTTCCCTTTGCCATCCAGCTGGTATCCATGGCCTATCCTCCACGACTCTCATATGACTATCACATATATCTGCAGCCTGCCACACCGATCTTTTCGCGAATATCGAGTTAGATTGATATCGGTAGAAATTCCTGATTCATTTCAGGTGTTTTCGTATGGCCCTATTTTTGCTAGGACCAAAACCGACATGTTGGCGTCGCGACCGCGTAAGAGACATTCAGTGCGACTAACGTAAACTGCTGATTAACGTACTTTACCTTTATGAGATTCAACTGAAACCCGCACCCAATTATTCCTAGTTCTCATGCAATTGTAAGACTGGCAGGTGTTGGATCCTCCCCGTGGCCAACGCCAGGTGCAATCCGCCCCATAACCAATTGCCGTAAATTCGTTAATTCAGTCGAAAGCCACGTTTTATGAGCTAAGTTTGCTGTGTCGATCTTGAGCTTAGCCGCTGAGGAAGGTCAGCCTTGTAGAGCAATGGGTGGGTCCGAACTTTCAGATGGCGCGGAGATGAAGGAATCATCCTCAATGGAAGCTGTCATTGATCTAGAATCCAAAACGTCAGCCTGGGGATCGGCAAGCTTTGTTAGCGATACCAGGGATTATCACGTTTCTGGGAAAAAGTTCATCCCGGTTCTGGGACTCTATGTGGTCATAAGGGTGGCTTTGCTGTTGTGCAATATTGTTGCAGCGGCGATTACCCGGGCATCAAATTGGCTGGGGCCCTTCTCTGCTTGGGACGGGCACTGGTATATTCAGGTGGCTCGGTCGTGGTATGGCGCACCGGGAAGCACTTCCGGGCAGCTTACCTATGCTCCAGGTGGATTCGAGCCTGGGTGGCCCGCATTGATCAAGTTCGGGAGTATCTTTGGCCTGAGTTATGTCGGGTCCGCCTTTCTCATGTCCGTCATCGCGGGAGCAGCCACCGCGTATGCCATCTGGCTCCTTAGCGTGGAGCTGGTTCCAGAGCACTCGGCAATGGCAGCTTCGGCAGCGCTGGTGTTTCCCGGGTCCGCCTTCGCCTTTGGCATCGCCTATTCGGAGGTACTTAGCATTGGATGCGTGGCTGCGGCCTTGTTCCTTCTTTTGCGCCGGAAGTGGGTGTGGGCCGGTGTCGCTGGCATGGTTGCCACGGGGACTAGCTCGCTTGCCATAGTGCTTCCGCTGGTTTTTGCCGTTGAGGCGCTGCTTGCAATTAGAAACCGCAGGGAGTTTGGGTCAATCTGGTCTGTCGTGCTGTCTCCGTTGGGATTTATTGGATTCGCCGCATATCTGGGCTACCATTCCGGCAGTCCTTTTTACTGGTGGAAGCTTCAGGGAACTGCTTGGGGAGCCCGAATTGAATTTGGCTTTATATTTCACTGGATCGTGTCCGCGGTGGGTTCTGGATGGGGCGTGTATTGGATAGCGATGGCCGGGCTAATTGTCTTGGCCTATCTAATTGTCAGTGTTATTCTTTCCAATTTTCCCGTAGGAGTGAAGGTCTACTGTGCGGCAGTGGGGGTAATGCTGCTAATCAATCCAGCATTAGGCCCTAAACCGAGATTCCTTTTTTGGCTTTTCCCTTCTCTCTTTTTGTTGCCGCGGAATCTAAGCCCGAAGGTATTGAGCCTGCTGCTGATGTTCATGGCATTCTTGCTGCCTGTGGTAGCGATAGCATACACGACGATTGGAAACGTAGTCGCCCAGCCGTAGCGCACGGCTAATTCGCGAACTACCTCAATTTACGAATCGTCACATATTCTTTTACGTAGACAAAAACTAAGGAGCATGGATTATGCCAGGCGATTCGCAATCCGAAAATATTCCGGCAGCCAGAATAAGAGTTGCCTATCTTGGACCCGTTGCGCCGCACTGGGAAGTGGTAGGAGTAAGCGGGGACCGTTCGGTGATCGAAGATTTTCGCCAGAGGGTCAATGCCAGACTCCTACTGTTGCCTCCTCACGATCCGCAGTTCAAGCGCAATAGAGAAAGAATCGTTCGCGATGCCGAGCGTGAAAATATCCTGCTCGATTGGGAGCTTGGCGTGGGAGCTGACACATCGGAATTCTAGCTTCAGCAGCAGGAATGGTCAGGTCTCAAGTTCCAAACGGGCAAGCCAAAGACCCGGAGCTTCAAGTTCGGATGGCGTTGGAAATGCGCCTTCCCGGCTCCAAAGCGGAACGACTCCTTCTTCGCCGGCTCTTTCTATAATCCCGCGAACAAAGGACTGTCCCTGTTCAATCCCAGCTCTTGTGATCTCGATGCCGAAGAACTGTTCTGACAGACGTTCTCCGTCCGACCTTTCGATTCTTTTTCGCATGAAGGCTTCGTCTATCGCAGCGCTGTTTCCGAGCAGGCGACCGCCGATATTCAATACCGCGTTGGAAGCCAGGCCTTCTATGACGGCAATGGTGGACCGTATATCATCGCTAATTCGGCTTTGAGCCTCACTTTGTCCTTCTGGTCCAAAGATGCCGGCCGGATCTGATATGGCTGCCTGAAGACTTTCGGGATCAGAGAGATCTAGCTGCGAAAGTCTGTTTTGGATCTGTTTCATGTCAGCCGAGGATGCCTCAATGTGCCTAATAATCAGCTCCTCGACACGTCCGGAAATCATCGGAGTCGAAAATAGAGCCGCCATCACCATTTCCCGCAGGGTGGCCCACAACCTCACTTGATCCAGCGGCAATTCCCACTCTTTCGCGAAGTCGTCTACATTGTACGAGACGATCATTGTCGAGCTGCCAGAAGGGCGCGGTACTGGAATCTCGTAAGATCCGAAGGCTACTTTTGCTAGGTGCCCAACCATGGAGCCGAGCTGCATTGCGATCATTGAGGGGCCTATTGCTTTGGACAGGTTTTGGATCATCTGGGCGAGATTGTCCTGGTGCTCTGCCTCCGCGGGGAGTTCTGAGGAAATTTCCTTTTGCTCTTGTTGCACTTCGGCCACTTTTTGCAGCATCGCAGAATATTTTTCCCAGTCGTTAACGGTTCGAGACGCCCATTCCACTCTGGTGACGACCTCTATATCGGTTATATCGTGGCTGGAGATTTCTGGAAGCGCGGAAAAGCTTTGAAGGTGTATTTGCAAGATCTTCGTCAGCTCTTCGTACTTGA